>JAHDCM010000026.1:0-8719 GCA_020629895.1 Bacteroidota bacterium | reverse complement strand
AAAAAAAACTAAGAAGTACGTGTTTTACGATCCACCTCTGCCAACACAATACTTTTACTAGCCTGATCGTGGAACGATAAATGCTTTGTATTAAATAATACAATAATATTAGCAAATATAAACAAGGTCGATAAAAACTCACCACCTATTAAGCCAATACAAGCAATTCCCTTGATCACATTTCTAAAAAGAGCCGCCCCAAAAGAAAGTGTATTACCGCGATAATCCGTTACACGTAAACCAAAGAACTGTTTTCCCAAAGAGGCTTGGCGAGAAGAACTCTCCATAATGCTAAAGTAAAACAAAAATAGTAAGCCACTAGTAAAAGCATCACCCCCAAAAATACTGCCCACTACATTTAAGATAATCATATCAATAACAAACGCCGCAGCACGAATACCCACGTTTGCATACCTTAATCCAAGTACCTGTCGCTTTTTAGGAGGAGCTTGACGTTGAGTTTGTTTATTCGCTTCATACTCTGCGCGAGCTTCCGCATGACGTTGTTGTTCCCGTTCAATTTGCTCTTGCACTTTTTTCATACGTCGTTCAAACGAACTTTTAAAAGTAGATGCTTTATAATTCCAGAAAAACGTATTGATCTCTTGATCCGTATAAGTCGCAATTTCAGCATCTTTATCAATCGGTTCTTGTTGTTTGGTCGTAGGATTTAGATAAGATAACTCCCACTCTCCTTGAAACAAGCCCGTATTAATACGCCTTGCAGCATCTAATAAATCTTCAAACGAATTGTTAACTGGAATAACAATATGTGCCTCCTTATTTCTTTTTTTATCAATTAGCACTACTGGTTCCATAGGTATATCAGCCATTAGCTTAATATTTTTAAAGATGATCAGTGAAAATGAATCATAACAAACAGAATACTACTATTTAGTCGCTAATATAAGACTTTTGTTACACAAAAAGTTCGATATTTTTTGACACACAATGTATATCCAAAAAAATAGCTGCAAATTACTTTTACTTAGAAAAGTAACTTACAGCTCAAGATATGGGTTAATTAGGTTAGCTTAGTACTATAAAATGGTTTTGTCTATAAACAAAAAATCTTTATAAAATCAATTGAAGAAAACAGGTAATTAATCCAACAATAAGTCCAACAAATACGATAAACATGGTTTTGATTTTTGTATGGTTAATTGATTCAGCTTGTGAGTGTTATACAAATGTAAGTAATATTTTTTAGAGGTGGTTTTATTTTAACATCAAGACCACTTCTTACTCTTGAGAAGAATCAGAAAAACAAGAGACAAAGTTTTGTTTGTATAGGTAATATGTTTGCCAATAACGATTGTTAGTGTTACAACCAGTAGCCTTTTAAAAAAGTGCCATAAAAAGACGATTTTCGAACAAAAATATATGGAGTATTACGAATGGTTTAATCAAAGGTTCATTTTTTTTTCAAAAAAAGTGTCAATCAAACTCTTTTAGGCAGTCTTTCAACTCCTGAATATGATCACCATACCAACGTTTTAAATACCAATTAGCCAAAGGTGCAAAAATGAGACAAAGAATAATAGCAATGACTACATCAATTCCCCATTGCATAGCCGTAGGACTTCCCCAGTTTTCTTGCAACAACCAATGCCCGCCCAAGAAACCAATAGCAGGAGCAATCGTCGCAAAAAAACGATTTACCTTCGTACTGTTATCCAAGCGACGCACCAATTTCTGAAGATTTTCCTTCAAGCTTTCATCAGCATTATACACATTACGAGTTTGTAAATAAGATGGAATAAGCATCGCAATAGATAAAGGCCAAGCAATAACCAGAGAAATGAGTAATAAGCGCACCATTTCAGGCGGCAACCACCGATAACCAACAGCAAAAGCGATCGTAAACAACAACAAAAATCCTAACTCAAACAAAATACTACGTTTAATTTGAGCAATCGGATGCTGGCTGCGTTCCTCTAGCAAACGCCGTATCTGCTGTTCGTCCAGTTGGTGTTGGTCAGCTTGCAGGTTTTGCAAGTCCTTCCATGTATTTTTTAAATCGTTAAATTCCAATCGTATTACTTTTTGACAATTTGTTTTAATTTGCTCTTGATGCGATGGATTTTTACCCCTATATTTGACTCAGACATTCCCATGATTTCAGCAATCTGGGTATAACTATGTTCTTCGAGATAAAGCATAATAATAGCTTTTTCCACCTTATTTAATTTTTCAATTGCTCTACGTAACAATTTCAGTCGCTCTTCTAGTTCCTGATCGACAGGTGTTGCTGCAATTTGATACTCAATAGGAGAAAGGGCTTGTAATTGCGGCCGTCTTTTTTTCTTTCGAAACAAAGAAATTGCCGTATTCAAACCAATACGATACATCCAAGTACTCACCTTCGATTGCCCTTTAAAGGAGGGATAAGCACGCCAAATTTGCAGGACAATTTCCTGAAACAAATCCTGCTTATCGACAGGGTCGTTACAATAGATACTACACACCTTATGAATGATGCCTTGATGCTCCTTAATGAGCCGTAAAAAGGCTTTGTCAACTATTTTTTTTGCCATTGAAGTCAGATAACTACACCATTAGTAGACCGAAAGGTAGGAATATTACAGTTAATTCAAAAAATAATACAGATGTTACAGCATACCACCATCCAATTCTTAAAAGATTTGAAAGCCAATAACAATCGCGACTGGTTTGCCAAGCATAAATCAGACTTTGAAATGGCAAAAGCAGATATTTTAGAATTAACAGGGCAACTCATTGACGGAATTAAAGCCTTTGACCCAAGTATTGGAGAGCTTGAACCTAAAAAATGCATGTTCCGCATTTATCGAGATGTACGATTTTCGAAAAATAAAGACCCTTACAAAACCAATTTAGGTGCATACATCGTAAAAGGAGGAAAAAAATCAGGCAATGGAGGCTATTATTTACACATAGAACCTGGAGGATGCTTTTTTGGAGGAGGGATGTATGGCCCACCAAGCCCCCTACTCAAAAAGATTCGCCAAGAAATTGATTATAATGAAGAAGAGTTTCGAGGCATTATCGGACATACTAATTTTAAAATACATTTTGGCGACTTACAGGGTAGCCAGCTAAAATCGGCTCCCAAAGGCTATCCCAAAGATCACCAAGCCATTGATCTACTACGCTACAAAGATTTCCTTGCAGTAGAAAATATCACCGAAAAAGCCCTCACAACAAAAGGCTTTGTCGAAAAAGCACTCACCTCTTTTGAAGCAATGATGCCCTTAATACACTTTCTCAATCGTTGCAATGAATAAAAAGTGGTAGATCATTTTTCAATGATGTTGGGCGTGTCCCCATTTTTCTCCTTTTTGCCTGTGTCCTTGCAGGAACAAAGGCAAAAAGGAGAAAAATGGGGTCGGGCTATCCGTTTGTAGTTGCTTCATAGCCACTTGTTCCGCATAGTCCTAGCAGTGTCTTCCGCTGTCAGCCCTGCTAGTCCTTGCTTCACAAAAGCGGCTATTTCACCAAGCTATCACTACTATCCCTCACGCGTCAACTCCCCATACACGACATTTTTCGAACTAAATTGCCTTCCTGATCATAAATAAATGTAATACGCTCATCTACACTAGTTGCCGCTTGCTCCTTTACAATCACTTCAGCAAGTTGCTCTTGTTTGTTATAAAAGTAATGGGTAATATAAGCAGCTACTTGCTTTTCATTTACATAAATGCGGCTTACCTCCTTGAGTAAATCCTCTCCTGTTTGGTGCCGATACGTATAAATTACCTCATTAGAGAGCTGCTGTTGTGCATTATAGGTTTGTGTCCTATAAAGCCGATTTTGCACATCCTGTTCAAAGACGGTTTGCGTGTAGGTATTTAAAGAATCTTCCAGCCCGTAATCAATAGTTATAGTAGGAAGTCCATGCTTGTAATCTGTTTGATGAATAAAGGTTTGCATCGCTATTGTCATTTCACCTTTTACTTTCAATAATTGTTGATCCTTGTAGTAGTACCTACTTTTTCGGCTTGTATCATTAGCTGTGTTTAGGTAATAGACCTCTTGTAATAGATCTTGTGAATTATAAACAAAATGTGTTGTTTCCTCAAGATTTGCCTGTCCGTTTCCACCATGACGAGAAGCTACATACTTTTCCAATTTCAATAATTGGGTATCGCGTTTACCGCCATAGTAATATTGATAATAGCCCATCTGTTGATAGGTATTCTCACGGAACATAAATAGCTCTACCTTTTGTGCTAATTCGCTCTCAAAATACGTAATAGCACGACTTTGACATATCGTATCTTTTTCATCCTTATCTTGTACTGTACTAGCAGAAGAAGAGGTATCTAAAGTTGTTTTATCTGTGGATATTGGTTGGCAGGCGATATATGTGAGAAGCCATATAAAGATATAAAAAAGAGTGTTTGCTTTTTGTGTCATTGGTGGGGGCATTGGTGGGGAGAAATATAAAAAAGGCGAGCATCTCTTCAAGAGATGCTCGCCCTGTATTGGTCTCTTGGCAGGTGAGTTAGCCAAGTACATTATAGTCGTATCCTATTGCTTTTGGATCGCTACTCGATTGCCATCACTCCCATAAGCAACAATAAAAGCTCTATCATAACCTCTCGATTGTAGAGAGAGGGAGTAATTCATCGCATCTTGGTAAGAATTAAAGTCACCAACTACATAGCGTGTTAAACCTGTTGGAGAAGAATCAAAATAAAGCGATTCGTTTTCGTGAAGGTTATAAAAAAACTGATGGTCATCAGCAAGAATTTTGCTAAATGCTCCAATTTGTACCCGATAAGTAAGTCCTGTGTCATACCCCCCATACGAAGTCTCAGCCGTAGCAGTGGTATATTCTCCTGCTCTACTCTTACTTGTTGCCTCATAAGTGTTATAAGACTGTTGAGAGGCTGCATCTGTGTAAGTCGTACCAGCTTCGTAAGTATTGGTAGAGGTCGTTACGGTGCCAGTTGTATAACTTGTTTCAGCAGCGGGCGTATAGGTCGTTGTTGTAGCAGGCGTACTAGTATAAGTCGTTGTTGTAGCAGGCGTACTAGTATAGGTTGTTGTTGTAGCAGGTGTGCTAGTGTAGGTACTAGTAGTACTAGGGGTAGACGTGTAAGTCGTTGTTTTTGTTTGGTCAGATGTTTTCTGTTCAGTTCCCCCCGTTTGCCCTAAACGAAGCTTATCGTAATAAGTGCTATTTTGTGAATACTGATTGGGCGTGGTAGTTGTACCAGTACCAGGATCTTGAATAGGTACAGACTCTACTCGGTTATAGGTTTTGTTTTTCCCATCGTCTTGGAAGGAGGCTTCAGCTGTACCTATAAAGCCTAGTGCCACTAATAGTACCCAAAAAAATCGTTGTTTTTCCATGCGCAGAGGTTTAATATTAAGAAAGGTGATAATAAAATTATTTGATTTTCAAGAGTAAAGCAAGTATTTATGATGTTTTTTTTGAATAAACTCATTCCTCGCTTTCCTTATTTTGATTGATGAAGCGTTTACGGCGTCTGTAAGGAAAAATATCTACTATTTCGCCATTATTAATCCGTTTTTGCATCTCTTTCCAAAATTTTACATCGAAAATATCTCCATGTAATTCGTAGAACATTTTTCGAATATGATTATGTCCAATCAAGAATTTTCGAAACTCTTCGGGAAAGATGTCATTTTCGCCAACCGCGTACCATGCTTCAGACGCATATTCTTCATAATAGTCTCGTGGTTCGGGTATACGTCGAAAATTACATTCTGTTAAAAAGACAATTTCGTCGTAATCATAAAAAACGACGCGTCTATGTCGAGTCACCCCAAAGTTTTTGAGCAACATATCTCCTGGAAAGATATTAGCTGCTGCCAATTGTTTAATAGCATTTCCATATTCATCTACTGCTTCTCTCGCTTTTTCGTCATCTGTTGCTTCGTCGAGGTAGATATTTAGCGGAATCATGCGCCTTTCAGTGTATAAATGCCTTATGATAACTCGATCATTTTCTTCATCAATTTCCACTAATGAGGGGGCTACTTTTTGCAATTCCTCCAATAACTCATCAGAAAAACGGCTCTTGACAAAAGCAAAATGTTCAAATTCATGGGTGTCTGCCATACGACCAGCTCGGTCATGTACCTTGACTAGTCGATATTTTTCTTTTACAATTTGTTGCGTTCCTTTTTTAGGTGGATCGAACTTATCTTTTATTAATTTGAACACGATATTATAGGAAGGTAATAGAAATACACTCATTACCATTCCTTTAATACCTGGTGCTATTATAAATTGATCGTCTGATTGTTCGAGGTGTTGTAGAAAGTCACGATATAACTCTGTTTTTCCATGTTTACTAAAACCAATCGAATTGTATAATTCTGAGGTGCTTTTATCAGGGATTAAGGTTTTGAGGAAACTAATTAGCTCAGAAGGGACTTCAACATCTACCAAAAAATAGGAACGTGTAAAGCTGAAAATAATACTTACATCGTTGGGATTTAGAATAAGCGTATCGACATAAATACCCTCTTCATTGTGCAATAAAGGTAGGATAAATGGGATATAACGATTATCATGTTGCTTTAAGACCACTCTTCCTACAATATAAGCCGCTTTATTTCGATAAAATATAGACTTCAAAACTTCAATTCGTTTAAAGTCTTCGGGTTTATACTGATCTTCGTAAATCAATTTATCAACAATTCGCTCTACAATATTGTTGACATCTTGGTCTATGTTGATAAATGGGACATTAAAATTACAACGAATTAGTGCCTCTTTAATTACATCTTTAATGTGAATATCACCTTCATACACATCAAAAAGTTGTCTTTTTGTTTCGACAGGTGCTTGAGAGCTAGTTGTTAAAAACATGATAAGTGGTTCGCCGCCAATATTAGTAAAGACTTTACGACACACCGAGTTGTAAAAGGTTTCAATCACTTCATGTCCTTCACTATTTTTTAGTAGTTCGGCGAAGTGAGATTTTACAGCCTGCCAAACCTGAAAATCGACTGCTAATGGCCCCATTGTTGAGCGAACATCTTTGGCAAGTGTTAATACACTATTTTTGTATAGTAATAATCGTTCTTGTGAATCGGACTGAATGCCATGCCAGTCATGTGTTTCGAATCTTTGTTTTGCCCGTTGTGTAATTTTTCTAAAATTACTAATAAACAGATGAAAGCCATCTAATATTTGATTAGCTATGGCTTGGGCTAATGCTTGTTGCTCCATTGTTTTGTTGTAATTGGTAAAGTGAAATACTTGGACATAACTTCTTCAATATTGGGGCAATGTCTTTACTTACCCGATAATTTGCAAACAAAGTTACACGTTTTTATATTGGAGGAGTAGCTTTTTGGAAGTATTTGAGTCTATACAAAAAAAGCAAGATATTTAATTACTGATATATAATACCTTGATTGATGAAAAAGATATTTTTACTATTTGTTATAAGTATGATTGCCTGGCAAGCTCAAGCCTCTTATATCGTGCTAAAAATGACTGATAAAGGTCAAAAGGCACACTTGAAGGCTTATGGGATTGCCTATTATGTGTTAGAACAAGGGGTTGCTGTTGATTGGCTACTCAATTATGAAGGAGGGGCATTTGCTTTTAAGTACTTTAAGGAGCTTGAAAATGAATGTTTGATACGAGGAGTAACGTATGAGGTGATTCCTGATGGGCGATACACGTCGATCTTACAAAAGATTGCTGGCCCAGAGGTAAATATGGATGTGATTAAACTGGAAAAGGTGCCTAAAGTGGCGGTTTATTCTCCAAAAGATAAGCCACATCACCCTGATCTTCCGTGGGATGATGCAGTAACTTTGGTATTGACCTATGCAGAGATACCTTTTGATGTGATTTATGATGAGGAAGTGTTGTCGAACAAATTGTCAGAGTACGATTGGTTGCATCTTCATCATGAGGACTTTACGGGGCAGTATGGTAAATTTTACCGTAGCTTTCGGAATGCTTCTTGGTATCGGTCGCAGGTAAAATATGAGGAAGCGAAGGCAAAAGCGTTGGGCTATAATAAGGTGTCGCAGATGAAATTGGAGGTTGCTAAACGTATTAAAGAATATGTGGCACAGGGCGGTTTTATGTTTGCGATGTGTTCGGCAACAGATACTTATGATATTGCTTTGGCGGCAGAGGGGACAGATATTTGTGAAAAAATGTTTGATGGAGATGCGGCTGACCCGAATGCACAAGGGCGGTTGAATTATGGGAAGTGCTTTGCTTTTAGAGATTTTAAGTTATCTAAAAATCCGATGGAGTATGAGTATTCGGATATTGATGCGACTGATTTTCGGAAGGGGAAGGTGCCTAAAAATTTAGATTACTTTACCTTATTCGAGTTTTCTGCGAAATGGGATCCTATCCCTTCTATGTTGACACAAAACCATACGGATGTGATCAAAGGTTTTATGGGGCAAACAACGGCTTTTAGAAAGCAGGTGATTAAAGATGCGGTATTGATTATGGGAGAAAATAAATCGGCGGGTGAGGCGCGTTATATTCATGGTGATTTTGGGCAGGGCTTTTGGACTTTTTTTGGAGGCCATGATCCTGAAGATTATCAACATTTTGTAGGAGAGGAGGAAACGGATTTGGAGTTGCATCCTACTTCGCCTGGCTATCGTTTGATCTTGAATAATGTGTTGTTTCCTGCGTCGAGAAAGAAGAAGCAGAAGACGTAGAATGAAAAATTGTGCGATGTGCGATGAAAAAACGTTTTTTCATCGCACATTT
>JAHDCM010000025.1 GCA_020629895.1 Bacteroidota bacterium | reverse complement strand
GCAAAACTAATCATAGACTATGTTAACGAACAGTTCATTACGAGTGAGAGTATTATTAGTGTTGGGCATTATTATTTTGCTAAACATTGTGATGAGTCGCTTTTTTTTCCGTTTGGATTTTACAGCTGATAAGCAATATACGCTAAGTGATGCGACTAAAAATGTGTTGGAGGACTTGGATAAAACGGCAACCGTTACGGCTTATTTTTCGGAGGAATTACCTGTACCTTTTCAGAAGGTGAAGCGTGACTTTAGGGATATGTTGGTAGAGTATGCGAATTTGTCGGGAGGGAATGTGGTATATGAGTTTGTGAATCCGAATGAGAATGATCAGATGGAGGCACAAGCACGAGCTGATGGAATTGTGTATCGAGATGTGCAGGTGAATAAGCGTGACCAAGCGACTTTGCAGCGGGTGTATATGGGAGCAAAAATTCAGTATGATGACAAGTCGGAGGTACTACCGATTATTATGCCTAATAAATCGGCGGAGTATGATTTGACTTCCAAAATTAGTAAGATGTCGGTGAAAAATAAACCCAAAGTAGGGTTTGTAACGGGACATAGTGAGGCAACACCAGCTAATATGGTACAGGTACGGGAAGAATTGAATGTGACTTTTGAGGTGGAGACGACCTCCTTACTAGATTCTAGTGTTGTCAATAATTATCAAGCTTTGGTGGTAGTGGCTCCTGTTGATTCCTTTTCGCAAGCAGAAATTACCCGCCTAGATGATTTTCTAGGACAAGGAAAAGGGGTGTTACTCGCACTTAATCGAGTAGATATGGACATGCAAAATAACCTATCTTCGAAGAGTATTAATACGGGGGTGGAAACTTGGTTGGCTCAAAAAGGAATTAATGTAAAGGAAGATTTTGTAAAGGATCGGGAGTGTAGTCAAATCAGTGTACCAGTGCAACAAGAAATTATTCCTGGCTTTCCGATGATGACCTATCAGCAAATCAAATTTCCTTATATTCCGATTGTTAAAAAGTTTGCTGAGAATAATGAAATTACAGAAGGACTCGAACAAATGGTCTTCCCTTTTACCAGTTCGATTGAATATACAGGAGATAATAAAGCTACGTTTACACCGATTGTATTTAGCTCCAATAAATCGGGAGCTGTTGATATTCCTTATTCGTTTATAGGTGACGTACAGAAAAAACTAAATGAATACAGTTTTACGGATGCCAATTTGGTGCTTGGAGCAACCATAGAAGGTAAGCTATCGGGTGATGCCGATGCGCGAATGGTCGTATTTGGAGATGGTGATTTTGGAGTGAATGGAGAGGGACAACAAATGCAGCAGTTACCTCCCGATAATGTGAGTTTGTTTGTCAATTCAGTTAATTGGCTGGTGAATAATGTTGGGCTGAATAGCCTGCGTACCAAAGAAATACAATCGCGTCCGATTGATAAGGAGTTGACGGATGGGCAGCGACAGTTGGTGAAGTGGGGAACCTTCTTATTGCCTATTATTCTTATTTTGATCTATGGCTTTGTGCGCAATATACTTCGAAATAGAAAGCGTGCGCAATGGGCAAAGGAGCGGTACGCGTAGTTAGCTCCAATTCTAAAATCAAGAGAGCCTCTAAAAAAATGTTAAACAAAAAAAATCAAACATGAAAAGTTCAAATATCCTTTTGATCCTCGTATTTTTAATATTAGCGGCATTGGTTGGATATATGTTTTGGGGAGGCGGGCAAGAAAAACAACGAACTTTCCGTAATACCTTAGTAGATATAGATACTGCTAGTATAAATACCATTCGTATTACTCCAAAAGGAGGCAGTGAATTAACGGTTTGGAAAGAAGGAGAAACTTGGAAGGTAAAGAACGATACCTTTACAGGAGATGCTGATATAGAGAAGGTAGAGCAGTTAATAGGGGAGTTACTACTGATTAAACCCAAAAGTTTGACCAGCAAATCAGAGGCTACTTGGAAAGAATACGAAGTAGATGACGAAAATGCCATGCGTGTACTGATAGAAGCTGAAGGACAAGACAAAACGGAACTATTAGTCGGAAAGTTTAATATACAACAGCCTAAAAATCCACAAGCTGCACCTGCTAACCCATATCAACAACAAGCACAAATGCGTCCGTTGTCTTATGTTCGTATAGCTGGTGAAAAAGAAACATACAGTGTTGATGGCTTGTTAAACATGTCCCTTAATCGCAAACCAAGCGATTTAATACCACCACCCCCACCGCCGCCACCAAGTGATTCACTACGTCTCGAACAAGCAGACACTAGCTTGACAGAATAAGGAATTTAAGAAGGATTATCTAAAGAACACTTCTGATATGATCCGATTACCCTCAATGTTTTTGGGTCAATTGCTGTTTTTATGGGTAATTAGTTCGAATAGTCTAAAAAAAAAATTACTTTTGGTAGTTGAAATACAAATGCAAGGACTTCTGGTTCTTCATCTAGCTTTAATAGCCTATTTCTCTTAATGTTTTATTTATTTTGACAATAAGTAATAATTTATAAATTCAAATTTTTAGACTATGAAGACGAAAATTACGTTCTTTTTATTCTTATTTATAGGCACTTGCTTGCTTTCATCAAATGTGCAAGCACAAGATTGCCCTGATGATTTTCAAATTTCACATGAACGTGTCTGTGGAACAGACAGTTATGATGTCTTTTTTAGTGTATCTGGTGGTACTGCTCCTTATGCCATTGATGGTGATTATAATGGCGTATTAACGGAAGGAGAAGAGGCAAGTTTTAGCAAAAATGATGGCGAAGATTACTCTTTAACTGCAACAGACGCAGCTGGATGTGATGTGTCTATCGAAACAGATTTGACACCTTGCTCTAAATTAGAAGATTGTCCTGATACCTATCAAGTAGATCACATAAGAGACTGTGGTCCTATCTTAATTGATGGAGCTGGAGAATATGATGTAATATTTAGTGTATCTGGAGGTACGGCTCCTTATTCGGTAAGTGGAAACTTTAATGGAGTTTTAGGAGAAGGAGAAGAAACTTCTTTCTCAGTAGCAGATGGGGCAGGATATGAGTTTACTGTTACTGATGCCAATAACTGCGAAATTGTTATCGAAGAAACTGAAGTAGTTCCTTGTTCAAAAGCAGAAGAATGTCCTGAAAGTTACCAAGTAGATCACGTTAGAAATTGTGAGCCTGTTTTTGCAGGAGGTGGAGAGTATGAAGTTATTTTTAGTGCAGCTGGCGGAACGGCTCCTTATGTAGTAACAGGAGGCTTGTTCAATGGTATCTTAGGAGAAGGAGAAGAAACTTCTTTCTTCGTTTCTGATGGAAGTGGATATAGCTTTGTCGTTACAGATGCCAGTAACTGTCGTATCGAAATTAGCGAAGACGAATTATTACCTTGTAGTAAAATTGATTGCCCTCCTAGTTTTGCAGTAGTAGATACTTTCGACTGTGCTAATATAGAAGGAGAGGGAACTTATGATGTTATTTTCAGTGTATCAGGTGGTACTGCTCCTTATATCGTAGGTGGTGATTTCTCTGGTTTATTAACAGAAGGAGAAGAAGCTATTTTTGCTGTAACAGATGGAGAAGGTTATACCTTGACTGTTTCAGATGCAGACAACTGTGAATTAAATATAGAGCGAGAAGCTCCTTTCTGTTCAAAAAGTTGCCCTGGCCCACAAGCAATTGTAGAAGTTGATTGTACAGGTGCTCAAGAGACTGGAGAATATTCGGTAAGTATTACAGTAAGTGGTACAGTTCCGCCATACCTCGTAACGGGTACACTAGGAGATATTATCTTGACAGGAGAAGGCGAAACCATTTCTGGTACCATTACGAATGGCGACCAATTATTTGTAGCCATTCAAGATGCAGAAGAATGTGGTCCTACTATTATTGATACAACGTATAATTGTAGACCTGATGTTGCTGTTGAATTATTAACTTTCGAAGGAGAAGCTACACAAGAAGGAAATGTACTTTCTTGGTCTACGGCTTCTGAAACCAACAACGACTTCTTCACCATCCTTCACGCAACTGATGGAGCAAACTTTGAAGTCATTGGACAAATTGAAGGACAAGGAAATACAAACGGAATCAATACCTATAACTTCATTGATAAAAATGCAAGTACTGGCTTAAACTACTATTATCTGATTCAAACAGATATAGATGGAACAACCACTTCTTATGATGTGATTGTCGTTTCAAGAGGGGAAGCAGATTTCGATATTATCCGTTTATTCCCAATGCCTGCCCATGAAATGGTAACGTTAACCATTACCAATGACCAAATGGCTCCAGTAGACGTTAGTTTATATGATATTACTGGACGCGTTGTAATGAACAAAACAGTGAATACAAGCGTAGGAGTTAACGAGGTCAATATCAATGTAACCAACCTTTCCAAAGGGGTTTACTTTGTAAAAGTAAACGATGGAATCCGCACTAAAGCAGATGTTCTTTTAAAAGACTAGTAGTTGCCTAAAAAACAATGATCTAAAGGGTCCCCAAATCTGTTAGAGGTTTGGGGATTTTTATTATTTGGGCGTGTCCTTTTTTCGTCTCGCCTGTCGATGCGTAAACACATCGACAGGCACGAGACGAAAAAAGGGCGGGCTATCCGTTTGTAGTTGCCTCCTAGAAAACTTGTTCGGCTAATACGCCTAGCAGTGTCTTCCGCTGTCAGCCCTGCTAGGCGTAGCCTCACTAAGTTTCTATTTCGGCAAGCTACCACTACTATCCCTCACGCAAGAACGATTGAACGATAAACGGCCGACGTTTATCGTTTCATCGTTGGACGTTTATCGTTCTCGCACAATTTTTGCCGCCTTTTCTACCAAAGACTAATACCTATGTTTGCAACTTACGAATTAAAACAATTAGCCGAAAAGATCGTCCCTAAAAAATACTTACGTGTAGCGGGACAATATGCCTTACGAGCTACCTCACCCATTTATTCAGGAAGAGCCGTAAAATGCCCTTGTTGTGGGAGTCGCTTCAGCAAATTCGCCTCCTACGGACATGTAAAGCGAGATAATGCCCTCTGCCGTTGGTGCTTATCACTAGAACGACATCGCGGTTTATGGCTCTATATCCACGAGAAAACCAACTTATTACAAGACCCTTTAAAAGTCTTGCATTTTGCTCCCGAACACCAGTTTCAAGAGCTACTCAAGAATAGCTCGAATGTAGACTATATTAGTGCCGACTTAGACATGCCTACCGCCATGCTCCAAATGGACATTACCGACATCACCTTTGAAGACGACACCTTTGATGTGATTATGTGCAATCATGTACTCGAACATGTTCCAGATGACACGAAGGCAATGGGCGAGTTATACCGTGTACTCAAACCTGGTGGCTGGGCCATTTTACAGACACCCATGAGCAGTGCCGCCGAAACCGTCGAAGACCTAACGCTCACCCCCGAACAACGCATCGAGGCTTTTGGACAAGATGACCATGTACGCACCTATGGTATGGACAAAAAAGACCGCCTCGAATCAGTAGGTTTTAAGGTTGAGTTAGATCAATATCTCAATGATCTGCCCGAATCGATCATTCAACATTACGGAATTTTGCGAGAAGATATTTGGATCGGAAAAAAATAGTAGAGACGCAAAATTTTATGTCTAAATAACGACCAAAAAATAACCCATGTCCCCACTTACCCTCTCTGCGATCTATATCTATCCCATCAAATCATTGGGAGGTATTGCCTTGCAACGCGCGCAAGTCCAAAAAAGAGGGCTGCAATATGACCGCCGTTGGATGCTCGTTGACGATCAAGGAATGTTTATTACGCAGCGCACTCACCCAGAAATGGCACTCCTAAAAATGGCCATGCGTGAAGATAAATTTATTATTGCCCACACTTCTAAGCCCTACGAGGTTATTGCCTTGCCTTTTGAACCTCCTGCCGCTTCGTTGGCTTCTACAATGAAGGTAGAAGTATGGGGCAGTCAAGTAGAAGCGATCTGTGTCGGTAAGCAATACGATCAGTGGTTTAGTGAGCAATTAGGCTTTGCTTGCCACCTCGTATATATGGGAGATGAGTCAGTACGCCCTGTTAGCCAGGACTATAATCGGGGGGCAGACGAGGTGAGCTTTGCCGATGGTTATCCCTACCTTATTATTGGTGAGGCATCGCTCGCCGACCTCAATAGCCGCCTTTCTCAAGCCCTCCCGATGGATCGTTTCCGTCCTAATTTTGTCTTCGCAGGTGGTACTCCCTTCATCGAAGATACTTGGAAAGCGTTTAAAATAGGTTCACTTTCTTTTACCACAACGAAACCCTGCACCCGCTGTAATCTTACCACCATTGATCAACAAACAGCTATCAGTAGCCCACAAAAAGAACCCCTTCGAACACTAGCTACTTTTCGTCGTCAGGGAAACGAGGTGATTTTTGGTATGAATGTGCTGGCAAATGGGGAAGGGGAAATAGAAGTGGGAGAAGAGTTAGTAGTGTTATAATGCCATTCAATAATCCTATATGCACATTCGACTCTC
The DNA here is from genome assembly GCA_020629895.1 of Bacteroidota bacterium. Classification (GTDB taxonomy): domain Bacteria; phylum Bacteroidota; class Bacteroidia; order Chitinophagales; family UBA2359; genus JAHDHP01. The sequence continues at coordinate 8,646 of JAHDCM010000025.1, read as the reverse complement.
CACCAAAGTAGAACAACCCCTCGAACAAGTTTATGCCCAATTTGATGAGCAACTATTCTTAGCACTCAAACCACCACTTATGCCTTTAAAACTACTGCGCATGGATGGAAATGAAGTTGGGGATGAGGTACATGTCAAATTGCTGTGGTCTTTACTATGGATAAGCCGTATCACTGCCAATCGACAAGAAGGAGATCGCTGGTATTTTACAGATGAAGGAACGGTACTCCCTTTTTTCTTGCGAACATGGAAACATCGACATATTATGGAGCGATTACCTGAAGGGGGAACGATGATTGTAGATGATATTGAATATACTGCTCCTTATAAGTGGTTGAGCTATTTATTATATCCTATGATGTATATGCAGTTTTGGATGAGGAAGCCAGTTTATAGGAGGGTGTTTATGGTGACTGGATGATTGGAGACGCGTGAGGGATAGTAGCGGTAGCTTGGCGAAACAACCGCCTTTAGGAGCCTTTTGCTGGCAGGGCTGACGAAGGAAGACACTGCCAGCAATATAGGCGAGTAGGGGGCTGTGAGGCAACTACAAGCGAATAGCCCGACCGATATACAAAAAGCGCATTAGTAGAAACACAAGATCTTATGTCTGCTACTATTGCGCTTTTTTGTATATGGGACACGCCCAAATGAGAAGCATGTACTAAACTAAAAAGTACTTCCTTCTATGGGAGAATTAATTCTTATCTTCTTTTGGGGTTTCCTTTTGGGACTCTCCTTCTTTCTTTTCCTCTTTAGCTTTAGGAGGAGTTTGAGTTTCAGGCTTCTTTTTTGGCTTTGGTTTAACCACTTTTTTAGGGCTAAAGAAAACCAACATTTTACGACCTTCCATTTTGGGTAAATGGTCAAGCGTGCCGAAATCTTCGAGACGTTGGGCAAATTTTAATAACAATAATTCGCCTCGTTCCTTAAATACGATGGTACGACCTTTGAACTGCACACAAGCTTTTACTTTCGCTCCTTCTTGTAAAAAGCGTTCTGCATGACGCGCTTTAAATTCAAAATCGTGATCGTGCGTGTTGGGTCTAAAACGAATTTCTTTGATGACTGTTTTTTGCGTTTTCGCCTTGATTTCTTTTTCCTTTTTCTTCTTTTCGTAAAGGAATTTACTGTAATCAATGATTTTACAAACAGGTGGTTTAGCTTTTGGTACAATTTCTACCAAGTCTAATTCCATTCGTTCAGCCATTTGAAGGGCTTTTCGGGTAGGATAAATCCCCACTTCGATATTATCTCCTACGAGTCTAATTTCAGGTACTCGAATTTGATTATTGATTCGATGTTTCTCTTCGCGTGGTTTACGCTTAATAAATTTTTTTCTGGGTCTGGACAAATTTGATTATTTAATGAATAATAAGTAATGGATGTATCTATTTAGCCATTACTGATAAAAGTGTTATAAATAGTATAATTGTGAGATGTAAAAACTATACGGTTCGTTTAAGAACCTATCTATTTAAGTTTCAAATAAGGTATATAGTTCTGTATAACGGTAGAAAATTAGTGAATGTTTCCAATTTTTATCGTAAAAAATGATTTTTTTACAATATTAATACCATTACTTGGCAGTAATATTCGCCAAGCAATGGTAAATATAAAACTTTTTAGTTCAATTCTGCCTGCATCATGGCAAATAAATCATCCATATTTACAGTTCCTCGGTCTCCTTCGCCATGTCTGCGCACGGCAACCAAACCTTCATTGGCCTCTTTTTCTCCAACGACTAACTGATAAGGTATTTTTTGCATAGAGGCATCGCGGATTTTACGTCCAATTTTTTCGGAGCGATAATCGACCGATGCGCGGAATCCTTTTTCTTGCAATTGCTTCAAAATTTGATCGGCATAAGGAGAAAATTTATCACTAATTGGCAAGATGGCAACTTGTTCTGGAGCTAACCAAAGAGGGAAATTACCCGCACTATTTTCGATCAATACGGCAATAAATCGCTCAAAAGAACCAAAGGGCGCACGATGAATCATCACGGGACGATGTTTTTGGTTATCGGCACCTGTATATTCGAGTTCGAAACGTTCAGGAAGGCTATAATCTACCTGAATGGTTCCTAACTGCCAAGAACGACCAAGCGCATCTTTCACCATAAAATCAAGTTTCGGGCCATAGAAGGCAGCTTCTCCATATTCGATCACTGTTTTTAAGCCTTTTTCTTTAGCCGCATCAATAATTGCCTGCTCTGCTTTTTCCCAATTCTCCTCCGAACCAATATACTTCGCTCTATTTTCTTGGTCGCGAAGCGATACTTGGGCGGTAAAGTCACTAAATCCTAATTTAGTAAATACGAGTACCACTAAGTCAATGACCGCCTTAAACTCATCGGCCAATTGTTCGGGCATACAGAAAAGATGTGCATCATCTTGGGTGAAGCCACGTACACGAAGTAAACCGTTCAACTCTCCGCTTTGCTCGTAGCGATACACGGTACCAAATTCGGCAAGTCTTACAGGCAAATCACGATAAGACCACGGATTTGTCTTATAAATTTCACAGTGATGCGGACAGTTCATGGGTTTCAACAAATATACTTCTCCTTCTTTGGGCGTATTGATTGGCTGAAAAGAATCTTCTCCATATTTGGCGAAGTGTCCAGAAGTGACATATAATTCTTTCCTTCCAATATGTGGAGTCATGACCATCTGGTAGCCTTGTTTGCGCTGTTCATCCATCAAAAAGTCTTGAAGAATATTACGCAATTTAGTTCCTTTAGGTAGCCACAAAGGGAGTCCTGAACCAACTCTTTCAGAAAAGGCAAATAAGCCCAATTGCTGCCCAATTTTGCGATGATCTCGTTTCTTGGCCTCTTCAATACGGTGAACATATTCTTCGAGTAGGTTGGCTTTGGGGAAACTGACGCCATAAATACGTGTCAATTGCTCTCGTTTTTCATCGCCGCGCCAGTAGGCACCTGCTACATTGGTGAGTTTGACAGCTTTTACCAAACTTGTATGCGGAATATGTGGCCCTTTACAAAGGTCTACAAAATCGCCTTGTTGGTAAAAGGTAATGTCTCCATCTTCTAAGCCTTCAATGAGTTCGACTTTATATTTATTACCAATTTTTTCATAATGGGCAAGGGCTTCGGCTTTGGAAATGTCGCTACGCTCGAAGGTGTTTTTTTGCTTTGCTAATTCGAGCATTTTCTTCTCGATTTTTGCAAAATCTTCTGAGCTAATAGAACGATCTCCTAAATCTACATCATAGTAGAAGCCTTCCCCGATTGCAGGCCCAATGGTGAATTGAACACCTGGGTAAAGGGCTTGGAGAGCTTCTGCCAATAAGTGGGCAGAAGAGTGCCAAAAGGTCGTTTTCCCTTCGGTATCGTCCCAGGTTAGAAAGCGTACAGAGGCGTCCGTGTGAATCTCACGGGTCGCATCCCATACTTCATCATTTATTTTGATTGACAATACTTTTTTGGCCAGACTGTTACTGATGGATTTGGCAATTGCCATGCCTGTAATTCCATCTTCGTACTGGCGGACATTACCATCGGGAAAAGTAATGTTGACCATAGCACTTGTGTTTTTGGTGTTAATAAAAAGGTGTTAGGATTCAGGTGTCAGGATTTAGGTTTTAAGACGATTTTATGGACTAAACATAGCCTTTTTTATCGTTTATTCAAATGAACTATTTTACTCTATTTAATCCCTCTATTGCCTCCTTAAATTGGGGTTCAAAATTGAGACAGCGTTTATAATCGACCACTGCCCCTTCTTTATCGCCTAGTTTTTCGCTGCATTGCCCCCGCATATAATACGCTTTGGCTAATGCAGGCGAAACGCGTACTGCCATATTAAAATGGCTGCGTGCTTTTTCGTAATTAGCTTGTTCAAAATGAATAAAACCCGAATTGTAATGCGCATCGGCATACTGTGGGTCTTTCATAATAATTTTTTGATATTCGGCGAGGGCAGCTTCTGTTTGGTTGCTATTTTGCAAGAAAAGAGCTTTGGCATAATGTGCTTCGATACTCGCTGCATCAATGCGCAAACACGCATCAAAATGTTTGAGAGCGTCGGCATTTCCTTCCTCGCTCAGTAGTTTCCCTAACATCATCTGTGCGTTGTAAAGTTCCGCATCACGCTGCACCGCTTTTTTCAGCTGTATAATCGCTTTTTTAGGTTCTTTTTTGTCATAATGCAACATGCCTAACCAAAAATAGGCGGATGCATTTTCTTTCTCCTTTTCAGCTAATCCTTCCAATAATTGTTGGGCATCATCATACTTCTGTCCATAGAAATAAGTTTTTCCTAAAAACAATTGAATGTCAGGATGGTTGGGTACATGCTTGTTTCCTGCTTCCAAAATGCGGATGCTTGGAATGAGTTCTTTAGCTTGAAAGTACATGTCTGCCATTGCAAGGTAATAACTCGCATTGGTCGAGTCGAGTAAGATAGCATCGGCAAAGTCTACGGCAGCTTTTTCCAGATTATTTTCTCGAATGTACATATTGGCACGGGTGAAGAACAATTCGGCATTACTGCTATCTTTGGCAATTTGTTCTGATAATAGCTTTATTTCGGCGGATTCAGTAAAAGGTGAATCGCTCACTTGCGTTGTATCAGTGCCTTCCACTTCAGGGTTGTGATTGGTATTTTTGCCTCCATTACAGGCAGGAAAAAATAAGGTCGCACCCAAAAGAAGCGCAAATATATAAATGTATTGTGTGACTTGCTTATACATGGCTGCAAAAATATAAATTTTTGGGCGTATCCCCCACAAAAAAAGCGCAATAGCAGTAGCTACAAAATCTTGTGGCTCTACTATTGCGCTTTTTTGTGTCGGTCAGGCTTTCGGCTAATAGTTGCTTTGTAGAAAACTAGTTCAGCTACTCGCCTAGCAGTGTCTTCCTCTGTCAGCCCTGCTAGTCGAAGCTTCACAAAGTTTCTACTTCAGCAATCTTCCGCCTCTATCCTTTACGCAAAACGATCAACGATTGAACGATTATCGTCTGACGTTAATCGTTCAATCCTCGGTTGTTTATCCTTCCTTACACCGCTTTACATTATCACTTGGCATTCGATCAATCAATAAGTGATTGGGGTCAATACCTGCTTCATAAGGCTTCTCATTGACGATGATTTCGAAGGTCTGCTCTTTTTGGTTGATTTTTTCTCGTTTGATATAAAGTGGCTTACCATATTTTTTCCCTTCTTCAGGTTTGGCATATACGCCTATATCAATCCAGTCATTGATGGCAATAGGTGTTTCCTTACCCAATGTATCGGCTCTATATTTTTCCGCAATGACTTTCAATTGTACCTTGTACTGATTCTCCGCAATTTTTTCATAACTGGTACTTTCAACGCGGTTACCAAAGAGGGTAATGTCCTCCATCATATCGGTGAGTAGATACTGGAGTGAGTCGGGAGTGACGGCTCTAAAGTGGCGCATCACATCCAAGCTAGTCGGGTAGGGAGGCTCTTGAAATTTATATTCTTCCAAGAAGTTGCGCATGGCAAGATTCATAGTTTCTTCGCCTATAAACTCTTTGAGTGCGTAAAGCACGACACTCCCTTTTCGATAGTGGATATAAGGTTGGTTTTCATTTCGAATAAGGGGCATTTCTTTTTCCAATTCTTGACCACGACCACGTAAATAACGATCCATTTCGTAGCGTAAGAATTGTTTCATTTTGTCCTTTCCATACATTTTCTCCATGACCATCAATGCCGAGTATTGGGCAAAGCTTTCTGAGAATAACGTAGCTCCTTGCATTTCCGATCCTATTACTTGGTGCGCCCACCATTGATGTGCCATTTCGTGTGCTACCACATAAGTTACATAGTCAATATCTTCTTCACTTTCGAGGTTGGCAATAAACCCAATTCCTTCCGAGTAAGGCATGGTGCCTGGGAATGCCTGTGCGAAAGAGGCATAACGAGGAAACTCAATAATGCGTGCTTGTTCGTGGGTGTATGGGCCAAAGTGTTGGGTAAAATAATCGAGTGATTTGCCCAAAGAGTTGATCATTTTGTCCACATTGTATTCGTGTCCTTTGTGGTAATATACCTCTAGGTCTACATCATTCCATTTATCGCGTTTTACTTCGTACCTAGCCGAAATAAAAGAGTAGAAATTAAGTACGGGGTGATCTACTTTGTAGTGAAAGGTACGACGGTCGCCTGTTGTCTTTTCACTCACCAATCGTCCAGGTGCAATGGCAATTTGATCGGCACTAGTCGTGATAGTTGATTCGACTGTCACCCAATCGGAGTTATTACTGATATAGGTATTCATACAGGCCTTACTACAATTGTGTTCTAATTTGGGGAACCGATCTTTTGGGTTTAAGTCGTGTTTTTTACGATCCGACTTCTGACTTATTTCTGCATTTGCTTGATAACCAATTTGGGGCATGATGGTACTATTATTAAAGAAACTGCCATTTTTAACGATGGAGGTGAGTGGGGTTTGGTTTTCAAAACCTTTACTGATATAATCTGCTTGTACTTTCATCACCATTTCATCACCTGGCTGCATAGACTGACTCAGGGTATAGATATAATACCCATGATCCTTATCTTCCATCGCTAATTTGCTGTTAGGAATATCAATTTGCATGTCGAAATCATCTCCATATAAGATGTGGATAGAGTCGATGGCTTCATTTGTTTTGTTGCGAATGGTTAATTCCATCTTTGCATTCAAATCTCGTTTTTCAGGATAGAGGTCAATATTGTATTTGGCATCTACAATACGTGGTTGAGGAATGCCTTCATACTTTTTATAGCGTTTTTCGTATTCCGATAAGATCATCCGTTGTTCTTCACTGGTATCGTAGGTGTTTTTTATTTGTGTATTATAGTACACAAAGCCTGCGGTAAGTAGCCACAGTGTCACTGAAGCAACTGTTGCTAGTTTGTAATTTGACTTTAATCTTTGTTTGGCAACCTGCACACGCTGCCCAAAATTGGAACCTTTACCACGTACCCAAAAAGCAAGCCCAATGAGGGTGAGGATCAACCCAAAGAATATCCAGTAAATATTAAACCAGATGAGTCCTAGTAAGGAGGGACCAAAGCCATTCATATCAGAGTAACGATAGCTAGGAGAACTACCAAAGATGAGCATATTACTTTCTACATCAAGTGCTGGCCATACAAATAAATTGATGATAATAAATACTAAAAAGGCAAAGTAGCCAATGTATTTATTGTTAATGACGGCATGTATAAATAAAGATAAAATCGCTAATAGCCCAAATGCGATAATGTCAATCAAAACAAGCTCTTTGAAATATACCCCTAGTTCAAAGTTCGTATATCCCTTGATCGCTTGGGTTACGACTCCTGTCCCAATGGCTAATACTTGTATAATTAGGAGAAGCCCTATGAGAGCAGTAAACTTTGCCGCCCAAGAAACCCAAGTAGGATAGGGGAGGGCATCACAAATTTCATTCATCTTATTGTCTCGCTCTTTCCATACTAAAGCTCCACTATAAAAAGTAAGAATAGCAATCGTAAAAAGATAAAGCGAACCTCGTATAATGCTGACCATTTGATAGGTAACAGGGTGTGTAGTAGTACCAAACATCGAAGTGCTAGAAGCCAATGAGGCGGTCATATTGATCATGCCAATGATAATCAATACAATAAAGGCATTACTTTTTACAATGCCCCAAAAATCTAATTTGGTTTGCTGCCAAAATTGCTGTAAATGTGTACTGAAAGTGTCGTTTAATTTTACCTTTGGTAAAGGTTCCATGACTTGGAAGAAGAAGGGTTTGGCAGTTGTTATTGCTTGCTTTTTCCCCTTCTTAATCTTTTTATTTTTTTCTGTAAAAGAGAATCGAAAGTAGGTAGTGAAGAAAACAATACTTGCAATACCAATCCAGAAAAGACGATTGAGTAAGAACATACCTGTAAGAGGTAGGGTGAGGGTATTTTTGTCATCAATCGTCCAATATTTTGTCAGAATACCCGTAGTTCTAGCTGCAAAAGGATCCAATAAAATCGCATAGGTTTCATTGTCCAGATCAGTCATTAGGTTTCCTGCTACGATATAGGCAATAAGAATACCTAGTGCGAAAAGGAATGAGATGAGTGAACTACGGGTGATCGTGGCAACAGCGTATAATAACATCGCACAAAATAGGATGTTGGGGAAGGTGATTGTTAGGAATACATTTAGGTGCGCGCCTAGTAGGTTGGGGCCTACTCTGGCTGCATCAATCCAGGGCATCATAGAGCCAACAATAATGGCGGCTGAGATTGCCATAAAAGGAATAAGCGTGGCGATAACTGCGGCACTAAATCGCCCAAAAAAGTACCCACTTTTGTTCAAGGGCTTGCTAAACATGATTTGCTCAAATTTAAAACTACTGTCGCGCAAGGCACTGGTATTCATAAAGGCGGCTACGATCATCAATCCTAAAATAGAGAGTAGTACAGAAAATCGGGTAATAATATGAGGGGCATTTTTATAGACACTTCCAATAGCTCCTCCAAGTTGTATTTGGTCGCTAGTAACTGCCCCAAAAACGAGTAAGAAGATGATGCCAAAGAAGACGTATATCATGGGCTGTTTGAGCCTGTATTTTAATTCGAATAGAAAAAATTCTTTGAACATGGTGATGGTTGGTTTAGAATATTTTGTTTTGAATAGGTC
>JAHDCM010000024.1 GCA_020629895.1 Bacteroidota bacterium | reverse complement strand
TAGTCTTCTCATCGCACATCGTACAATTTCCCGTTCTATCATCTACCGTTTTATCACCACACAATTACTCGTTCTAAAACTGCAAAATAAACGGATTATTAGGCGATTCGTTCAAACCTGCTCGTACTGTTTCCACTTTGGGGGTCGCTTTAATCGTAGCCAACTTTTGTAAATACAAATCTCTATTTACATAGTCGTTCTTTGATAAATGAATATCCGTTAAGATAACGGTATCATATCCTTCAATCTGAATGGCTAAATTCGCGACCTCTTTGAGAGTCTCTTTTTGAATAGCGATAGCATAATGTCCTGACTTAGTAATATTGGCATACAGTACACTTTCACCACTATTTGCAAAATGCAACTCCTCACCCAACAATAAGCCTTTCGAATGCACATCTTTCACCATTCCAGTAATAAAAATGACCTCTTCTCCACCAAGACAAGCAATATCATTTTTCTTTTTGCAATTATTTTTTCCTGAACTCTGAGCATGTGCAAGGTCTAGGCAAAAGACACTTAAACCCATCATTAACAGGAAACAAAGTATTTGTTTTTTTGACATGATTATTAATTTTATCATATTTTTTATAAAAATTATTGCATTAGTGAAGCTTATGTCATAAGTTTACTGTAAATTCAGTTAATAATCATTACATAAATCATATAATGAATTAAGCATTTTACCCCTAAATAGATCATTCACAAACCAATAAGACTTAATTCACTTAGCAGTAACTCCACTCAGCAGAATCGGATACAAAAACGATCTTATGATGTAAAAAGTTGCCAGAAGTAACAGAAAAATCGAATTTTTATATTTATTATTTTTTGCAACTTTAAAGTAACGAACACTAATTAGTTATATCAAAAAGCCCCCTCTATCACCATTTACTTTTCACCTTTTATCAACCAAAGTATTGATATTATCAATCTATGTATATTCACCTTCAACAAGTTAAAAAACGGCATAATGAAGAAAAATCCTAAAAAAGGATGGAGGGATTATTATAAAGAACAAAAAACACCTGTCCCCCGAAAAACCTTATTAATTGCCCTAGACAAAATAGGCAAACGACATCAACCCATGTATGGAGTAGATTTGGGTTGTGGTTCTGGGCAAGATACTCATAAACTCTTATCAGATGGCTGGACAGTTATGGCCATTGATAGTTCTCCTATTGCATTTGAATATTTACTGAAAAAAATTCCAATCGCACTACAAGAGCGACTACTTTACCAATGTCGTCCTTTTGAAAATGCTTATTGGGAGGAAGCAGATTTGGTGAATGCGAGTTATTCGCTTCCTTTTTGCCCCCCTAATCAATTTGCTAAATTGTGGAAACATATCGTATTCTCTTTAAAAAAAGGAGGTTATTTTGCAGGGCAGTTTTTTGGAGATCGCGACGATTGGAAAAACTTAAATTTACTTTCCGAAAAAGAAATTAAAAAACTGTTCAAAGGCTTTGAAATTGTATTTTGGGAAGAGGAAGAAAAAGATAGTCGTACTGCCACTAGTAAAGATTTGAAGCATTGGCATGTATTTCATATCGTTGCTAGGAAAAAGTAAGGTCGCTTACCACCTTAGCCCCACTGTTATATAAAAACTGCGTCCATCGGCAGGGATAATCCCAGGCCCTGGATAAGCAGCAGCACGACGGGTAAAATAGGCACGATTCAACAGATTATTGATACCACCTTTAAGATTTAACCACTTATAAGTATAAGCCACAGCAAGGTCTTGTACATGATAAGCAGGAATAATGCCGCGCGTGGCATCTGCTACTTCCGTGGCATTAGTCGCATCAGAAAAATGTGTTCCAGTATAAGAAAACTGATAACTAGCTCGCCAATTTTTCAGGCGAAACTGCCAACCTGTTTTTAGACTAAAAGGTGGAATTAGTTCTACTTTGTTGCCAACAAAAGCCCTCGCTCCAGCGACATATTTTCCTTGTAAAAGGCTGGCATTCATAAAAACTGAAAAATCTCCAATAATGCTACGCTCTTCTGTAAAGGTTCGCCAGAGCGAGAGTTCGGTGTACATTTCTGCCCCTATAATGCGCGCATCTCCTATATTGGTGCGGTATGCGACTGCTTTTTCAATGCCCAATTCATCTTCAATGACAATTTCTCCCGTACCAATACGGTCTTGATAATTAAGATAAAAAAGGCTTGCATCTATCAATAAACGATCTTTCCAACGTTTGCCGCGCAGTCCAATGTCGATATTAAAACCACGCTCATCGCTCAGTAAGGAATCGACAATTAGATTAGGATTAACAACCGCCAAATCACTAAAATTGATAGACCGATAATTTTGGGAAAAGTTCGCGTACATTTCTAATCCTTTCATGAATTTATACCCCGTACCCAAACCTACCAAAACCAATGCGCGTTGTTCCTTTTTTGTCTGGTTTGTTTTGTTTTCTTGTAGCACTATCCCCCCTGATGTAAAGCGACTTTTAAAGTAGCCATCGGCAGCCGTTTTAATATACTCAAAGCGCATTCCTGGTGTTATGCTCCATTTTGAACTAATATTGAATAAGTTTTCGACAAAAGCAGACATATTCCGACTTGGAAAACGGTATTCAGAATGTTCTAAATCAGTAGGGTTAAGAAAACGAAAGTCGGCATCTGTACTGTCACTAGCAAAACCTTGTCGGTTGTTGGTAAGCCCTTGATAATAGCGAAAGCCTGCCAGAAAAGTAGCGGGCAAATTGCCTACATTGTAGCGATGTAATAAACGGGTTTCATTACCAAAGTTGCGATATTTCCCTTCTATCAAATCACGCTCTGTCAATGGATCAGGCCGATTAATAGGCTTTAAATTACCGAGTGCTTCTCGCTGTGCGACTAGTAAAAAACTACGACTATTAAAGGTTGTTCTTTTTGAAAAGTCATAATCAACATGTAAGGCGGCCAAATTCCAATGTACTCGAAACCAGTTGCGCGCACGTTTTGATTGGCGCGGGTCTTGCTTAAACTCAAAATCAACCAAACCGCCTGCTTGTTGTGCCAAATAGTTCATAAAGGTATAATCTACACCGATATTCAGTTTTTCTGAAAATTGTTTATCCAGATGTAAGTAGGCTGTATTTTGGTAAAACTGCGAATTAGGGCGGTATCCGTTTCCTTGTTTACGTTGATAAAAAGCATAGTAATTATGTCCATTTTTTGATCCTCCAATGCTATTAAAACTCGAAAATAAACCAAAAGAACCGATTGTATTTTCTGAAGTAACAGCAACTGATTGATTGGCATCTCCTTTCTTAAAGACAAAATTCAGCAAGCCGCCAAATTGAGGGCCAAATTGCAGGGAAGCAGCACCTCGCACAATTTCGATGCGCTCTAAAGCTTGTGTAGGTGGCGTATAATAGCTTTCTGGATACCCTAATGCATCTGCACTAATGTCATACCCATTTTGGCGCGTATTAAAATTGGAGGTACGATTGGGGTCTAATCCTCTTGCTCCAATACTTAGTTGTAAGCCCGCTCCATCGCTTTCCCACACATTCAAACCTGCGATATTTTTATAGACTTCACGGGCATTATTAATGGCTTTATTTCCTGTTACTTTTCCGAGTTCTACCACTTCACTTTTCTTAGCTGCATAAATGCCGGTGCCTTCCACATCCCGCATTTTTCGAATACCTATTGCCGTAGCCTCTTCGGCTTCCAATTCGAAAGTAGGCAGCTCAATGTCTAGGGTATTAAGCACCACTTTTAATGACTTTGTTTCTCCTGCCTCTACTTGTACCACTTCTGTTTGTGCTTGGTAATTATTGCGCGAAAAAAGTAAGGTATATGTTCCTGTTGGTAGCTTTTCAAAATAAAATGCCCCCTCTTTATTCGTTTGCTGAAGTTGCTTAGTTTCTTGTAGATACACATCTACTTTGGCAAGTGGCTTTGCAGTTTGAGTAGCGACTACTGTTCCCTGAATAATGGCAGTTTGCGCGCTTACATCAAAGCAATAAGCAAATAATAAAAATAGTACAGTATAGTAAACACGAAGCATATTATTTATTTTTTTGGAGGGCGCATCCTTTTTTATGAAAAAATATCGCAGCTCCTAAACTCCCTGCGCAAGGGATAGAGGCGGAATGCGGCGTAAGGAGGCTGCTTGTGAAGCAGGGAGTTGCCGCAGGCTGAGCGGTATGAGCGAAGACAAGGGACGACCATGCTGAACAGTAGCCGAGTAGCCCCATTATGAGCCGAAAGCCCGACCGAGCCGCAGTGCTGAAGCATAGCCCATCCAAGCGTTTTCGCTTGGATATGGCAGTTGGGCAGCATTGCGGCTTGGATGCGCCCAGAAAATATTATGGTTTTAAAATCCATTCTTTGGGTTTGAAAGAATCATGGATCGCTGCGAGGTTTATATTGGGATCAATCAATCTTTTACTAGGACGCGCATTGAGCGATATATGTGCATCTACCGTTATAATAGGCTGCTCAATACCATGTTTCATTTGATATTCTTTTTTGAGATGATGTGCAAATTGTAGCATAAAATCAGGTTGAATACTCATTTGTTTTTCTTGAAATTTTGTTAAATACTGCCCATTAATAATATCAGTACTACGCCCTGTTGTAGGGTCTTTAATATGAAAAATAGCTTGTCCATTTTTTTCGACCAGCATCACCCGCCAAGCAAATCGGTACCCTTCTTCTGTCCAAAGCACGTTGCCTGGATATAACAAATGGCGAAATGGGAGTAAGAGTTGTAGGAGGCAGAAGAAAATAAGGAGGTAATTTTGTGAGCTGCGAAGTGTGAGCTGCGAGGTGTGATGGAAGGATGGAGGGATGGTATATCGCAAAATATTCGTGTGAAAACTAGCAGGAAAAAAAATGAGTGTGCTAAAAATCATAATGAACGGAAACAAACCAATATTGAAAAGTAGATAGGTCATTCCATGAAATAGGATGACTAGGAGATAGGCAAAAAGCCGTGTACGCTTATGCATTAGGAAATAGGCGATGGAGAGGTCGTAAATGGCTCCGCCCCAACTAAACAGATAGGCAACCCACTTGAACTGAAAGAAATAGCCTAGTATAGGTATATCAGTGTGTTCGGGTAGCCAGATAGCCAATGGCATGGCCTTAAACAACCAATCGGGATTGAGTTTGGCGATGCCTGCACAGGTGTACACGACTGTTAATTGGAAAATGAGAATATTAATCGTCCAAGCAGGCACATGACTTTGTACGAGGTGCGGTTTTCGCCAAGTATCTAACGAGTAAGCGCGATGGGCAGGCAGGAAAATAAGTAGGAAAGCGAATAGACAGACTAGGTAATAATGGTTGAGGTAATTGGTCGCATCAATTAGTTCGATATAGGTAAAGCTAAGAAAAAACAGAATGGTTGCAAGGCGATAAAAAAGTCCTAGCATAATCATTCCTGCACTAATCGCGGCAACTGTAAAGAGCAGGTACATACCCATTTCACCAGGCATTTGTACCCACTCAAAACCATAAAATTTGAAGAATAGTTTAGGTTCTAAATAAAGTCGTTCTATCCAACCTTGATATGCAAAGCGGATTGTTCCAAGCATCATCAAGGCACCAAACAGGATACGAAAGGTGATGAGTGGAGCGATACTAACAGTACGCGAAATATATGATTCACAGCAACTAAGCATATCCAACCTCTTCTATTTCGTTTTATTTAGTCAGAGTCACTTGGATTATCTATGTAAGTAATACTGACACATAATACAGCGGGCATATCTGTTTTTAGAAACAAGACTTGTCGAGCCGTTTCTTTATATACCTCTATTAATTGTTCGGTTTCGTTGCGTGCCGTTTCGGCTAACGAATTGGGTAAAGTATTGAGTGTATTTAGCACTGTTTCAAATTGATTTTGAATTAGTTGGTTCAATGCTTCTCCTTCTTTTTGGGCTTCTACTGCTTCTAGGTAATCATCTAGCCCTAGTCCGTTTACCTTACCATTGTGATCCATTCCTAAATAGAGTTTTTGACTAGTCTCTAAGGCTGTAATTGCCAATATTTTAGAAAGTCCACTATAAGGAGCTTCTACCCGATCAGGATAGGTAAAGCCTAATGTCATTGCTCCAGAAGGCACCCCTATTTTTTCGCGTTTAATTAACTCGTAGTTTTGATTGAGTTGGTTAATAATCAAACTCAAAGAGGTTCCTGCTCCTTTTCCAGTATTGTTAATAAAGGTTTCTCGATACCCATTTTGCCAACCATTAAAGGTGTGCGCTACTCGCTGTTGCATGTCCGTTACTAGTGCTAATAAAAATTGACGATGTCTTTTGCCAATCCCATTATCAGCAAACTTGGTGATAATAGCTTCATTATCTTCCGCTATTCCATACAATAAATAATCGAGTGCAGGAAATCCTTTATTGAAGGCATCAGGCTGATCAAATTCATACTTCTCTGCGTCTATTAGCGTTTGAGTAGCCGTTATATCTAGTGGAAAATTATTGACACTATTACGTAAAAACACCTCTTCGGCAGGCCCAAACTCATAGGGGCTTGCTACTTGCCAACTGATATAAGCCGTTTCAAAAGCATTTCTTAATGCCTCTAGTTGTGTTACGGATGGTTTGGCTGTAAAAGCATCTGCTTCCTCTACTAGATTTGTCACCTTTTTTTGCAAATCGGTATAGGCGGGTATGATCAGATGATCGGCTATATTTTGGAACATCGCCTGTTGGTCAAAAGCTGCATTGCAATCTACTTGATCTCCTCCATTTGTAATTGGATCACAAGCCCCAAAAATACCTGATAATATAAGCGGTATTAGTATGTTTAAATACCATTTGAAAGCCTTCATAGTATGCGATTTATTAGAAGTCCTCTTTTCGATCTTCTAAATTGTAATAAGTCGCTAGTTGATCTCTAGCGGTGGTAATATTTTCGATAGAAGTATTGTATAAATTCATTTGATCAAAACTACTTGCTCCAGCAAAAGTATTAAGCAAATTAGCTACTTGTGTATTATCTATTTTCTTACTAGGGTTGAATTGTAAAGAAAAGATAAAGCCAATTGCCTCCGAGAGACCATGCCCCCTTAAAGCCATATCTTCGAAGTTAGCAATCCCTTCATTGAGATAGTGAAGTGCAGAACCAACAGCCACTTCTTCCCATAATGCTCTTGCTTCAGTAATGGCTTCATCTCTCGCTTCTAAATCATTATTCGAGATGGCAGCACGTCCTTTCAACATAGCATCCATTATTTTGGAACTGCTTCCCAATACACTTTCTCGTTTATCCACATAATTTCCCCAAAATGCAAGATTCTCTTTACTAGTTGGAAAATCAATTGGCACTCCTAAATAACCAAATGCCTCATCCCAATGATGCTCCATTTCTGTTCCTTCTCCTTCTGTTACGACTTCATTATCTACATTCATTTTGCCTTCTCCCATGTAAACAGCCGTTGCTTGGTAATACAAACAAGCTCCCATCAAGCCCTTCTCGATGATTTGTGCATGGTCTAATCCATCGCCACCAATTAGATATTGTTTAGCATCGTTGCTCGTACTTTTTATCACTCCCGAAATTCCTTCACTTCCACTAGAAGTAGATTGACTCGCAAAGGCAAGTTCATCCATCAATGCCTCAAAATCTCCCGTTACTGCCTCAAAGGTTTTACCTTTCAGTTCCTTCGACGTATCAAAAGTACCTTGAAAACCTGCTCCATCTGCATTAGCAAACATAGCTTTTAGGCGATCTGCATCTATACTTACACTCGACTGCTGCGTGGTAGCCATATATATTTTCATTTCATTTAGCATAGCTAAACGTTGGGTCTGCCCACTGTAACTTACATTCGAAAAATTATAGGTAGAAGGAATGTTGTAGTCAGGCTCATCGTTTTCCTCACAAGCAGAGAAGCCTAAAACGATTATAAATAGTAATAGACTTTTTAAGTAATGGTTCATTTCATTTCGTGTTACAAAGTTATAAAAATAATTTAGACTAATTCTAAATAACAGCACAAATGTAGCCTTTACTTTTGGTTTCTACAAAGTTTATTTAGACTAGTTCTAAATAAGGATTTGTATTTTAGCTTGTTTATAAGGTGATACATTTTTAGGGGATTGGAAGAGCAGGATCAGGGGATCTTGGTAATATTTTGTATTTTTATTTTTCCAAACGATAATAACATTATGGACAATCAACAAACTTCACTTGACCAGCTTCCAGCAATTCCTAAATTATGGTGGTTGGATAAGGTAACTCATTTAATGGACACAGCAATTCGTATTCCTGGCACGAATATTCGATTTGGCTTGGATGCTATTATTGGTTTTTTTCCGATGTATGGGGAGTTGATTACTTATGGGGTTTCGGCTACGATGGTATTAGCGATGGTGCGTCATGGTGTGAGTGGCAAGGTAATTATCTTAATGATTTGGAATATTTTTCGGGATGCCTTGATTGGGGCGATACCGTTTATTGGTGATTTTTATGATATTGGGCATCGGGCAAATACGCGCAATTTGCATTTATTGAAGGAACATTATGAAGAGGATAAACACAATGGTAGTGGAATAGGGATTGTATTGTTGGTATTGGCTGTATTGATTGGTTTATTTTTCGTATTAGCCTTTGTCGTTTTTTATGCGATATATAAGTTGTTGGCTTATATGGGGGGCTTGTTATTGTAATTTAAAATTCATAGTAAAATAAAACTCACTACCTTCACCTGGTGTACTATTTACGCCAATGGTTCCTCCTTGCAACTCCACTAATTCTTTGACGATAGTGAGTCCAAGTCCGATCCCTTCATTAGGTACTTTTTTGCTCAGTTTGGTTTGGTGGTAAGGAGCAAATACATAAAGGAGGTCTTGTTGCTCAATTCCAACTCCTGTATCTATCACATGAAAATGAAGGGTACAGTTTTTTTCTTCTAATTTTTTTTGTTTTAGGTGTACATTTAGCTTGATACTCCCTTCTAGGGTAAATTTGAGGGCATTATTGATGAGGTTGTACAAGATTTGGGAAAGACGCACTTTATCGCCCATCAAATAAACAGGTACTTCTGTATCGATGTTTACCTTTACAGGAATATCTGATTTTTTGCTTGAGTATTTAAAGGTATTAACAACGATATTGATGAGTTCATGTAAAATAAATGCTGTTTCTCGAAATTGTATTTGTCCAGAATGGATTTGAGAAATCTCCATCATTTGCTCAATCATTCCGACTAGGTTTTGAGCGGCTCCCGATAAATTTTCAAGATATTCTTTTCCTTTTTCTTCCTTTACATATTCCTTTAATAAAAAGGACATTCCACTAATTTCTCGGATAGGAATTTTTATATCGTGGCTAACTTTGTCGAGATAATCAATTCTTATTTGATGAATTTTGTTGAGGTGTTCTATTTCTTTTTGTAATACAATAGAATGATGGCGCGCTTCTAATAATTGGCGTTTGATAATTGATTCGTTGCGTTCTTGTTGTACAGTAAGTAGGTACATGTATTGATCGGTTAGATCTTGAATCATCCAAACAATGGTTGATAGATCATCCTTTGAACGTCTAAAGGTGAAATCGAATACCCAATCTTTGTTTTGAAAGCTCACTTCAACACGAGGAAAGTACAAATCACCATCTTCATAGCTTAGTTTTTGCAAACCTGCTTTAATACCTTCCAGAAAAGGGAAGTTATCAAACACAGATTGCTTTTTATCTCCTACCATATTGATGAGGGTATTGCATGTATCTATCAGAATACCATTCTCATTAAATAAGACGATCTGTGCTTTATTATAAAAATATGTTTTTTTATAGTCTTGTATGGACATCAAATCATGGCTTGTGCTAACTTTAAAAATACATCTTCTACGTTATTGCCAACACGGGCACTGGTGTAGAAATCAGGTTCAATGGGGAGAATACTTTTTACTTCCTCAAGGGTTCTTTCATCTAAGAGGTCTACTTTATTACCCACAATAATAATGGGAGATTTGGGCAGTTTTTTACGAATAAACTCTACGTCATTCGCCATATTATAGAAACTAGATGGTCGAGAGAGATCAAAGACATAGATTACTCCACTACTTCCTAAATAATACGATTCAGGCACCCTAGCTTGTGTTTGTTCCCCTCCTATATCCCAGATGATCATATTAACATTCACATCACCCGTTTCCACTAGTTTTTTATCAATACGAACACCTAATGTTGTTTGATAGTTAAATGGAAAGCGTTGATAGACAAAGCGACTAATGAGAGAGGTTTTCCCTACACAAAAGCTACCTGTTAAAATTATTTTTTTGCTGATTGACTTCACTTATGATTCAATTTATTTTTAGGCTCTCTATTTTGTACTTTTCTCAAAATCCTGAATGCTTTTTTTAAGTTTATTAGAAACGGAAGAAAACAATCGGTCATCAATATCACCAATAGTATCAGGGATATGTTTTTTGGAAAACTCCATAAAATGCACATCTAGTCGTTCTTTTAATTTGGCATCTACCATTCCTGAAAGTACTGTTGCTACATAATATTTATGAAAATGGTTAATCAGTATTCTATAATTACCATACTCAATTGTTTCTAGTTCTCCTTGATCTTTTGCCTGAAAAGCATCTTTTACAAATGACTTAATAGCCGTAAGCATTCCAGCAATCATATCCAAATCGGTGGTATTATTGCTGGAATAGCTACCAATCAACAAACCAGAATCCATGTGTATAACGAAAGCCTCTTCTATCTTTGCTTGTGCAATTGATTCTTGAATAAGCAATTCGTCACCTGATACTCCTGCGAAAACTGCTCTTACTCGATTAGCCCATCGTTTAGGAGAAAAAGCACTAGACATGCGATGGTTTACATTTTCTAAAAAACCATCAAAAGAATATTTCACATATCGACGTACCACCTGTCCAATAATTGGATATAAGGCCTCAATAAAATCGTCTCGCGAATGTTCTAATTCTGTCTTAATCGTTTCTTTAACCTCATGGCCAAAATAATGTTGAAAATTGACTTTTAAATCGGTAATTCGATTCTTTACGTAAGGATCCACTTTTTGCTCAAACTTCTCAGGATCTTCAAGTCCCTCTTTAAGACCACTCACATCCTCCTTAATTTCCTGCACCTCCTCCTTTAAATCTGATACTTCAGACTGAATATCCTCTACCTTATCCGCCATTTGACGGTTACGTTTCCGATCTTGTTCTAAGAGGATGTATTGGAGTTGCTCAAACAGTGATTTTTCATTCATAAACTTTCTCTTCGGGCGTTTTTTGAAAGAGGGATAGTTTTACGCTTAGATACTATTTTAGGAAGAGAGCTTTTCACCAATCTGAATCAGCATCTTACCTAATGCAACTCGATCTGTCTTTTGCTCACTTAGTTTACTAATTTTATCCAACAAAGCAGCATGATCCTTGTCATGTTGTCGAACTAGTTTATCTTCCATTGTTGCCATATCATTCGAAACACGTTGATCTAGGTCACTTATGGAAGTATTTAACTTCTCATGAATTTCATCTAACTTTGCACTTAACTCATTAAACCTATTCTCATAAGTTTTCATGTGCGTCCCAAAGAGAATATCTCGAATGGCACTTACTTCCGAAAGTCCTGCTTGCAATTCAGGAGCAGATTCATTATTATTCTTAGCCATGATGTCTTTACTTTTACAATTTTTAAATTAACACTTATTACTTAATAAATAAGACAATATTATCTAGTCATCAAACCAACTATTCCCTATTAATTATTAGATATAAATAGTTGAATCAACACAAAATGAAGTAGATAAATTAGTAGGATATTTTACACAAAAAACTTGACTATTAAAAATAGTACAATAATTACAATTTTATACCATTTTCAAGCAAATAATGTTCAGCAATTAACCGACATTATTTATAATCAGCATTTTATCTTCACATTCAATTTTCAAGTTCTTCAAAATTTAACCAATCATGAAAAAGGAAAAACTTGTACTTTCCAATATGCGAAAAGATTACCAATCTACACGTCTTGACCGTACAAAAATGCTGCCTAATCCATACGAACAATTCGAACAGTGGCTTCAGGAAGCCATAAACAGTGAGATTCTGGAGGCCAATGCAATGGCACTTGCTACATCTAATAAGGCTTCTCGTCCTTCTTTACGCATGGTATTATTAAAAGGTTACAAGGAACAACAAGGCTTTTTTTTCTACACCAATTATCACAGTCGAAAAGGGCAAGAATTAATTCAAAACCCTCATGCAGCCTTACTGTTTTACTGGGATCTTTTGGAACGTCAAATACGAATCGAAGGCAGTATTCAAAAAGCGTCTCCCGCTATTTCAGATCAATATTTCAACAGTCGGCCCAAAAAAAGCCGAATTGGAGCCATTGCCTCCCCACAAAGTAGCATTTTATCTTCTCGTACCGAACTCGAACAAAGGGTAAAGGACTATGAACAGCAATATGCAAATACCGAACAAATTAAGCGTCCTGATCACTGGGGTGGTTTTGTGTTAATTCCACATACTTTCGAATTTTGGCAAGGGCAAAGTAGTCGATTACATGACCGTTTTCAATATCGCCTTCAGGAGACGGACAACACTTGGCAACTAGACCGACTAGCTCCATAACCTTTACATTTGTATATCTACTTATGGCTTCTAATGTTAAATACCTTGTCTGTTTCCTATTTTTACTAATCGGAAGTTGGGGCTGCCAAAAAGAAACCAATCAAATCATTAATTGGGAATTGCTCCAAGAACAAAAAGACTACCGTTTATGGTCGGCCCATTTTCTCAATGCCGACACGGGTTACGTTTGTGGGGGTAGTCGCTACGATTATGCGACCCTACTCTATACCAATGATGGGGGGCATACTTGGCAAGAACAAACAACGGGTATCCAAAAAATTCTTTTTGACATTCAATTTGTCAATCCACAGTTTGGTATCGCAACTGCCTACGAGTCAAAAGTATTAATCACTTATGATGGAGGTAAACAGTGGACGCTACAACAACAAGACTCCTACGAATTTCCCTGGCAGGCACTTCGCGCAGTTCATTTCATCAATGATACACTCGGACTAATTGTTGGTGGACGCGGGTACAATATGGGACAAATTTTACGAACGACCAATGCCACGAAAACTTGGGAC
The DNA here is from genome assembly GCA_020629895.1 of Bacteroidota bacterium. Lineage (GTDB taxonomy): Bacteria > Bacteroidota > Bacteroidia > Chitinophagales > UBA2359 > JAHDHP01. The sequence goes on along the minus strand of JAHDCM010000024.1, from coordinate 2,157 downwards.
TCGCATACCTTTGAACACGAACTTCGCGATGTTTGGTGGACTAGTACACATACTGCTTATGCTTGTGGTTATGGGGTTATTTATAAAACTACTGATGGAGGAGATTCTTGGCAACAACTAGCCGCAAAAGGTGACTTTTTTACCTCCATTCACTTCCCTAGTCCTACAACTGGTTATGTAGTTGGTTATCAAGGCAGTATTCTCAAAACTACTGATGCTGGTAATACCTGGCTAACACTGCGTCGGGGGGAAAGCCTATTCAACAAATCGCAACATTTCGAGCGCGTCTATTTTTATGATGAGCTACAAGGCGTTATCGTTGGCACCAATAGTTGCCTACATACGCAGGATGGTGGCGATACATGGCAGCAAATTAGCAATCTGGATTTTCAAAAATTTAATGCTTTTGTTCCTAGTGACACACAAGGAGGTTTTATAGTAGGCGATGAAGGGACTATTATTCGTTGTATTTTTTAGGGCGTGACCCCATTTTTCTTGTTTTCGCTCGCGTCCTCATAGAAATAAACCACCAGCAAAAACAAGAAAAATGGGGTCGGGCTATCCACTTGTAGTTGGCTTGTAGGGGCTAGGGCTGCTAAACGCCTAGCAGTGTCTTCCTTCGTCAGCCCTGCTAGTCGAAGCAGCCCTACGCACCTACTTCACCAAGCTACCGTTACTATCCCTCACGCAAAACCAGTAATCGAATGTAGGGAACGATCATCAAATTTCTTGTACCTTTGCTCCATGTATATCGCCAAAACCTTTCACGGGCTAGAACAAATCTTAGCCCAAGAGCTAAATCAGCTAGGAGCTACCAACATCCAAGAACGCAAACGAGCAGTTCAATTTGATGGAGATCTCGAATTACTTTACAAAGCCAACCTGCACTTACGTACTGCGCTGCGTATATTACAACCGATTCATCAATTTCAAGCTCGTTCAGAACAACAGTTCTACCAACAAGTACAAGAAATTGACTGGTCAGAATACTTGGACATTAATAGCACTTTTGCCATAGATAGTGTCGTTTATTCGCGCTTCTTCAAGCACTCCAAATACATTGCCCTTAAAACAAAAGATGCCATTGTAGACCAATTTCGCCAAAAAACAGGTCGTCGGCCGTCCATTGATGTAGAAAGACCCGATTTGCGGCTCAACCTCTACATCAACGATCATCGTTGTTCGCTTTCACTCGATAGTTCGGGCGAGTCACTCCATCGACGCGGGTATCGCACCCAAAAAAACCTCGCACCACTCAATGAAGTACTAGCAGCAGGTATGATTTTGATGACTGGTTGGCAGGGCGAAACGCCATTTATTGACCCCATGTGTGGTTCTGGGACTATTCCTATCGAAGCGGCTCTTATTGCCCGTAATATTGCCCCTTCTATTCGACGCACGTTCTTTGGCTTTATGCGATGGCGCAACTTTGATGCTGGCTTATGGAAAAAATGCCGAAAAGAGGCATGGGATTTGGCAAAACCGCTTACGGTTCCCATTCATGGAGCAGATAAACTAGCTCGTAATATTCCTATTGCAACTAATAATGCGAAACGGGCAGGACTAAGCAGCCAAATACAATTTCAACAAGCCGATTTTTTACTAGATGCCCCTGTTGCATCTTTCGAAAAGGGAATCATCATTATGAATCCTCCTTATGGAGAACGATTATCTCAACAAAATATTCAAGGCTTTTATAAGGACATTGGTGATCGGCTCAAAAATCAATATAAAGGATATGAAGCGTGGATTATTAGTGGGGATCAAACAGCTATTAAGCATATCGGTTTAAGGGCTTCTAAAAAGGCTACACTGTTTAATGGGCCATTGGAGTGTAAGTATCGAAAATATGAGTTGTTTTAGAATGAGATAAATGGTGCGATGTGCGATCTACCGCGTGAGGGATAGTAGCGGTAGCTTGGCAAAATAGGTGCTTTTGTGCTGCAAGGACTAGCGGGGCTGACAGCGGAAGACACCGCTAGGGCTATGCTGCACTAGCAGCTATGAGCCAACTACAAGCGGATAGCCCGACCCTCCTTTTTCTTGTTTTTGCCTACTCCCTACATCCTCACAATAAACATAGACAAAAACAAGAAAAAGGAGGGACACGCCCTAAAAATAAAAAACCCTTGCAATTCTGTGAATTACAAGGGTAAA
>JAHDCM010000023.1:4447-15752 GCA_020629895.1 Bacteroidota bacterium | reverse complement strand
CCTACATTCACTCATTGTTTACCGCGTGAGGGATAGTAGCGGTAGCTTGGTGAAGTAGAAAGCTAATGAGGCTTCACCTAGCAGGGCTGACGGAGGAAGACACTGCTAGGTGATATAGCCGAATAGCTTTTCTACAAGCCAACTACAAGTGGATAGCCCGACCTTTTTTCGCCTCATGCCTGTCGATGTGTGGACGCATCGACGGGTGAGGCGAAAAAAGGACACGCCCAAAAGCTAAGTAAAATATTCCGAATTAAAATAGCTATTCAAATTGACGCTACGATCTACTTCTAATTTTTTGCGTAGTCGATACCGACTTATTTCTACTCCTCGCACCGAAATATTAAGTAAAGGAGCCATTTCTTTGGTGCTAAGATTCATTTTTAGTAGTGCGCATACCTTGTGGTCATTCGATGTTAAAGAGGGATGTTTGGCTTTGAGTTTGGTAATAAAATCGTGGTGAGCTTGGTCGAAAAGCTGTGTGAATTTTTCTCGGTCTTCTTCTTGGCGTAAATCTTCTCGAAAGACATGTAGAATTTTATTGAGTTCCTTTTTTAATTCGGGATTTTTGATGTGCTGATTTAGCTCATCGAACTTGGTTTTAAGGGTTTCTATCGTTTGATTTTTTTGTAGTAGGTGCAGGGTAGAAGTGGCTAATTCTTGATTTTTGAATTCGATTTCATTTAAGAGTTTTTCCTTTTTGATATGTTCCAGTTCTTTTTCTTGCTCCAACTTGGCCTGCTCTAGTTTTTTGGTATTTTTTAGATATTTGGATTGTAGCATGCCAAACATGGTGGCAAGTAATCCAATAAAAATAAGGGTGTAGATAAAATAAGCGGTGATACTTCGATACCAGGGAGTGGCTATGCTAAATGGGATGGTAATAATTTTACTTTCGGTACCATCACTAGCCATTGCTTTTACTTCGAAAGTGTGTTTTCCGTGTGGTAAATTGGTGTAATTTTTAAAGTGACTATTTTGCCAAGCCGACCAATTAGAATTGAGGCTTTCGATACGGGTACTATATTGTAAGGCTTCGCCAGAACTTGGTGTAAGACTACTATACGTAAAGCGAAGATGGTTTTGTTGCGCCTCTAATTGTATGGGTGGTACTTGCCCAAAACCGCCATATAATACACTGTCATTATTTTGAGGTAAATGAATACTTTTTATGGAAACTTCAAAAGGCGACTCGTTATTATCTGCATAATTATAGTGAATGGCTCCTGCTTCGGTAGAAATAATTAGTTGTTCATCACTGAGTGGAAATAGCTCTTCGAAGCCACCAATATAGGTTTCTTGTGTAGGAAGATTTTTAAGTTGAAAACCTTTTATTTCGTGATCAATGCCTGTCTTTTCAAAGCGAAGTCGAAGCGTAAAGTCGTCGGAAATACACCATATATCTTCTTGGTTTTGGATGAGTCGCCGTAGATGATTTCCAGGTTTAAAATTAGCACTAATGATTTGCTCTTTCTCAAAACGATCTTCTTGCTGGTCGTATTGATAAACGCCTGTTTCATTGGTTAAGTAACAGTGATTATTGATATTAAATACATAGTTTCGATTGTCATTTTGAAAGCCATTATCCTTAGTATATACGCCAATTGTTTCTTGTGAGTAGTCTGCTGTAAAGTTTATTTTATAGACGTTTTTATAGGGATGTGAAATCCATAGATTATCAAATTGGTCGAGGATCATAATGCGGGCAGATTCTTCAAAATCTTGTACTTTTCTATAAAATTGCAGTTGTCCGTTTGCTTGTTTTTCGTATAGGCTAAGCCCATGATAATGTCCTAATGCTACCATAGATGAACTGAGTGGCACAAATTTCCAAGCTCCTTTTTCTGTCGAAATGGGTGTGGCAGTCAAGTCCTTCTGAATTTGCATTGGCCCTTCATGATGCGCACAATATAGCTGCCCATCAATAAGGTCTGTCCCCCAAGTTTGACCTTTGGTGCCTGCAACTAATTGAAAGTTATTTGCTTCAAGAGGATTGTAGTAGGTTTTTTCTTGGAGGTAGTAAAGTCCATTAGAAGTAGAAAAGAAAAGAAAGCCATTCCAGCGATCTACATCATATACGGCTCCTTCTAGGTCATTGTCGGGATAAAAACGAAAATGCGATTTGGCGAGGTCTATCTCATCAATTCCATTATTACTACCTGTCCATATCGTGCCATCAGGAGCAACAGAAACACAGTTGATCGTATTGTTTTGGAGTCCATTCTTTTTATTGTACAAAGCTGTTACCAAGCCCTCAGTGTTTAGTTGCAACAAACCACCTAAATAAGTGCCTACCAATAAACCATATTGTGGATGAAAAACAGCAGAACTAATTTGATTTTCTTCCAAAAAACGATCAGCATTGGTTTGCCATTTAATAATTTGTTGTTGCTTTTCATCGTAAACAAAAATGCCCTTTTTCCTACTTAAAATGTACACGCGTTGGTCGAAGCCTTCGATAAAGGTAATGACATTGTTTACGTCATAGGTTTCCGCTCCCCATTTAACGGCCACTTTTTTTCCCTCCTGTATATAATATACTCCTTCTCCTTCTACCTGATACCAAATTTGCTTATTGACCCTAGCCATTGCACTAATATTACCCGCATGGTCAAAGTGGTGTGTTTTGCCCTTTTGATAGGTATATATGCGTTGGCCAGAACTAAAATATACTATCCCTGTTGATACTTCTATATCCCAAATTTCCGATAAATCGGCTTGATTTAAGGATAAACTATCTTTTAAATCGACATAAAAGAGTTCTCCATTGGGGCTAGTTTCGAAGTAGCCAATTTCATTTTGTGCGCCTATATAAATACGCCCAGAAGGCCTAATACACAAGCTCCGCATGATGGTTTTATTAGGGGTCGTATGGGGCTTCCATTTAACTCCATCATAGCTTAAAAGTCCCTCATTATTGGTGAAAAAAACATGATTTTTGTGATGTTTTACATCCCAATTATGAGAACCTGCTTGGTATTTTTGCTTGTTATGTTGATGAATAGTAGGGGTGCCTAGAAGTAATGAGTGAGCAAAAATGTTATTTATTAATAAAAAACATGAAACAAGAGTTAGTATATGTTTAAACAATGTTAACAAAGTACGCTTTTTAGTTAAACAAAAAATCATGATGTAGTTAAAAATACCCAATGATGTATTCTTGATGTATTGCTAATTTACACAAATTCAAGCATCTTATAGTAATTTTAAATGCAATAACTAACATTCGTTCATTCTAAATCTAAAAAAAAACGCCATGTTAAAAACCAGACTACCTATAAACACTTTTTTGAGTATTAGAAAATGCTTTTTTCTAGTAACAGTACTATTAGGAGTATTTATCATCAGTGCATGTGATAAGGATGATCCTGAACCAGATCCTGATCCGATTGCCAGCTTTCAATTTGCAATAGATGATACAGACTTTTTAAAAGTCAACTTTTCAAACTTTTCGTTAAATGCAACTAGCTATATGTGGGATTTTGGAGACAATAACTCTTCTACCGAAGAAGCTCCTTCCCACACTTATGCTGCAGGAGGAACCTATACGGTAACATTGACGGCTACAAATAGCACTACTAGTCACGAAATTTCCAAAGAAGTAACAGTGGTTGATCCTAACCAAGCTATTAAAGGATTGACAGGTGAGACCTCAAAAACATGGAAGCTTTTGAGAGAAGCTACCGATGTTGAATTTCCTTTATCAGTAGGGCCAGCAGATCGCTCTCAAATTTGGTGGGCTTATGGACGAGAAGATCACATTGGCTCACGTCCTTGTTTAATGGAGGAAGAATATATTTTCCACTTAGATGGTACTTATGAATATGATGCCAAAGGAGCAGTATTCGCCGACTATGGGATATGGAATGGCGATGTTGTTGGAGCGTGTGTAGACGAAACAGATGCTTCGGTAATGATAGGAGCAAATGGTGATGACCTTAGTGCATGGGGATCGGGTAGCTTTACATTCGATTATGATGCTTCGGCTGCAACACTAACAGTAAACGGACTAGGCGCACACGTAGGATTACCCAAAGTCGCCACTAATGATGAAGTAGGTACACCTCAAAGCTCAGTGACTTATAAGGTGGTATCACTCGAAACAGATGGGCCAACCGATAAGCTAGTTTTAGAAACGACCTTAGCAACCGCAGGAGGCTACTGGCAATTTGTATTAGTCAGTTATGACAATCCAGCAGATGAACCAGATTTACCTGGTGCGCCTCCTACCACTTCTTTTGCTTATGCAATTGAAGGATCATCCGTAGGGTTTAACAATACTTCCGTCAATGCAGATACTTATAGTTGGGACTTTGGTGATGGTAACACCTCTACTGAAGAAAACCCTATTCATACTTACGCCAATGATGGAAATTATACCGTTAAATTAACAGCAACCAATGCTTTTGGAAGCAGTGAATCAACAGCGAATATTGTTATTTCTAGTTCTGTATTTTCTGCCCAAAACTTTCACGGTGGAGGCAGTAAAACATGGAAACTAAATCCAGAGGAAGGCGCATTAGCAGTAGGGCCAGCAAAAGGTAGTGGTGAATGGTTCGCAACAACACTGGATGATGTGAATGCACGTGCTTGTACTTTTGATGATACTTATACCTTTACTTCTGATGGTGTCTTTACTTATGCCACCAACGGCGACCTTTGGGCAGAAGCATATATGGGTATTGACCCTCCTGGCTGTATTGCCGAAGCCGATCTTCCTGCCGCAGCCGCTGCTTGGGGTTCGGGAACACATGCTTTTGAAGTAACAGAAGCAAGTGGTGATCAACCTGCAACAGTTACTGTTACAGGTACAGGTGCTTTCATTGCACTACCAAAAGCCTATAACGGAGGCGAATATGCAGAAGGGCCTCCAACAGCCGATGCTGCTGTTACCTACGAGGTAATGAGCTATGTAAACGATGGAAGTAAAGAAATTCTAGTCTTAACCATTGATATTAATGGACAGGGTAGTGCTTTCTGGACTTACACCCTAATCGCTGAATAAATAATATTTTATTGCCATTGAAGAAGGGATAAGGAGTCAAATCTGTCTCCAATTAATAGATTGACTGTACCAGATGTGTTTCCACATATCTTTAGCACGACTCCTTGACCCCTTGTTCAATGGCATAACATTATAAAACCTTGACTCCTCAGCCATGCGAATAGCTCATTTCCTTTTTATAATCACTTTGTTTTTTACAGCTTGTTCAGAGAAAAGCTCAGGCTCTGATAGCAACCCCGATGATCCTACCGATTTAACAGTAGATGTTATCGTTTATGATGATGGTTCAGGAACAGTTGTATTTAATGCCAATGCCGAAAAGGTAAGCTATTATCAACTAGATGTTGGTGTAAATGGTGTCGAACCAATCACCAACGAAACAGGATATTTCGAATACACTTATAAGGATTTTGGCACCTATCGTATCGAAGTTCGAGCAGTAGGTGTAACAGGGAGATACCTAAAAAAAGAACAAAGTATTACGGTTGTTAGTAATGAACCCGTACCAGTAGGACTAGGGTACAGTACACCGCTACAATACGAGGGCATGAACTTAGTTTGGAATGACGAATTTAATGGCAACCAACTCAATGGTACTTATTGGTCAAATGACTTAGGTACTGGATGCCCAAATCTTTGTGGATGGGGAAACAATGAACTACAAACCTATCGCGCACAAAATACGTGGGTAGAAGATGGTGTCTTAAAGTTAGAAGCTAGAAACGAATCGTTTGATAATCGCAATTATACCTCTGGGAAAGTGGTAACACGCAATAAACTAACCGCACATTTTGGACGTATTGATATTCGTGCGGTTCTTCCTCAAGGGCAAGGAATTTGGCCTGCCTTGTGGATGTTGGGTCAAAATCATGGCGCTATTGGATGGCCCAAATGTGGCGAAATAGACATCATGGAAATGGTTGGTGGGCAAGGGCGCGAAAATACCGTTTCAGCAAATGCCTTTTGGTATGACAATGGAACCGTTGACAACCCCAAAAGATATACACTTGCAGAAGGTACCTTCGCAGATGAATTCCACGTTTTTTCCATTATCTGGGATGAAGATCAAATTCGTTACTTTGTAGATGATATCGAATATCATAGTATTAGTATCAATGTAGCTACCAGAAGCGAATTTCAGTTGCCTTTTTACCTGATTTTTAATGTCGCAGTCGGAGGAAATTGGCCAGGAAGTCCCGACGAAACCACTTCTTTTCCTACTCAAATGCAAGTCGATTATATCCGAGTGTTTGAGATGGAATAAGCGAAAAAATCTGTCACCCAATCATTCTGTCATCCAATCACCCAATCACCCAATCATCCAATCACCCAATCATCAACAACTGGGCGCATCCTTTTTTCACCTCGCCCGTCAATGCGTTTACGCATCAACAGGCACGAGGTGAAAAAAGGTCGGGCTATCCGCTTGTAGTTGGCTCACACCTGCTTGTTCAGCTTATGCCTAGCAGTGTCTTCCGCTGTCAGCCCTGCTAGGCATTGCTTCACAAAGCAGCCGTTTCGCCAAGCTACCACTACTATCCCTTGCGCGTAAATCTCTATGGACATTCCCTCACTCATTAAATCATTGTCCATAGCTTACAAAGCCTCGCTCCTGTCTTCCCACTTCAAGAACTAATATTATGAAAAGACTATACCTTTCCTTAATAAGCATTCTCTTTTTAACGACACAAGTCTTCAGTCAGAAAATAGAGGTATCAGGCTTTGTAACAGATGCCGAAACCAACGAAACGCTACCAGGCGTAACAGTTGTGTTAAAAAGTATGCCTAGTCAAGGAACAACCTCTGACAGTAATGGAGCGTACTTAATTGGTGTCCCTAACCCATCAGATACGCTTATCTTTTCCTTCATCGGGTATGAAAGTCAAGAAGTACCTATCAATGCACGTACTAATATTGATGTGCCATTAAGTACCAAGAGTACCGATTTAGATGAGGTAATTGTGGTGGGGTATAGTCGGCAAAAAAAGAAGGTCATCACAGGCTCCGTAGCCAGTATTGATGATGAGTCAATCAATGCTACTCCCATTTTGCGAGTAGAACAAGCCTTGCAAGGAAGAATGGCAGGGGTGCAAGTCACCAGTCAATCAGGTCAACCAGGAGACGAGCCAACAGTACGTATTCGGGGTATTGGTACCACAGGAAATGCCAAACCGCTCTACCTAGTCGATGGAGTTGCAGTAGGCGGAATTGATTATCTCAACCCTAGTGATATTGAATCAGTTGAAGTATTAAAAGATGCTGCCTCCGCTGCCATCTATGGAGCTAGAGGAGCCAATGGAGTTGTCTTAATTACTACCAAAACAGGTACAGCAGGAAAAATACGAGTCGAATACAATGGCTATTATGGCTTGCAAAATGTAGCCCGTAAATTAGATATGCTTAATGCTGATGAGTACAAAATGATGATGAATGAAGGGGCTAGGAATGCAGGCTTGAGTGAACCATTCGACTTACTCGAAATCCCTGCAAATGATACCGACTGGCAAGAAGCTTTATTCGAAAAAAACGCGCCTATTCAAAACCATCACGTATCTGTATCAGGTGGAAGCGCGAAATCTACATTCGCTTCTAGTTTTTCTTACTTTACACAAGAGGGTATTCTAGGCGGGCCAAAGTCGCAATTCGACCGCCTTACCGCTCGCCTCAATTCCAAGCAAAATGTCAACCGATTTTTCTCTTTTGGAAGTAATCTATCATTTACGCATCTTATAAAAAGAGGTATTGATGCCAATCAATCTTTTAGAGGTGTATATGGCAGTGCCTTAAATCTTGATCCACTCACTGCGGTTATCGAAACGGATGAAACTAAATTAGCAGAGTATCCTTATTCCGCAGAACCTGTTGTGCAGAACGAAGCAGGTGAGTATTATGGTATTTCGGAATATATAGGGGCTGAAATTGTCAACCCACTAGGCTTACTAGCCATTGATAATGATAAAACCCGCAAGGATGAATTTGTTGGAAATGTTTATGCACAAGTATCGCCAATCGAAGGACTAGCTTTTAAAACAAGTGTAGGTGCTAATATGGCTTACCTACTCAACGATGGCTTTAAGCCCTTATTCTTCTTAAACGGGGCGCAACTAAATGATCAAAAAACATCTGTCAACAAACGAATTGAACGCTTCTTTACTTGGCAATGGGAAAATACCGTTTCCTATGATCGAGATATTAAAGATCATACGATTGGTTTCCTAGCAGGTACTACCGCTACTGAATATAATTACGAAGACCTTTCTGGTTTTAACGCAGGAGTTCCCGTTTCCGATCCTGACAATGTTTATCTCGACTTGGCAACAGACACCGTTTGGACAAGTAATGGAGGAGCTAATCATTCTGCCTTATTTTCGCTATTTGGTCGAGTTACTTATGATTATAAAGATAAATATTCTCTTACAGCTATTTTGAGAAGAGATGGGTCTTCTAAATTTGGAGCTAATAACCGCTTTGGTCTTTTTCCTTCTATTGGAGTGGCTTGGTTGGTGAGTGATGAGCCTTTTATGAGTTCCCTCAATTTTCTGGATTACTTAAAACTAAGAGCATCGTGGGGTATTAATGGAAATCAAGAAATTGGTGATTTTCAATTCCTTTCGACCCTTGACGAAACACGTCGATATGACTGGGGATCGGGAAGCCAAGTGGGTGCAAGCCCCGAGTATGTCGAAAATGCGGATATACGATGGGAAGAGTCGCGCCAATTAGATATTGGTTTAGAAATGGGCTTTTTCAGAGACCGTTTACAAGCGACTATTGATTACTACATCAAAGATACAGAAGGCTTATTGGAGCGTATCGCTATACCTGGGCATATTGGAAATACAGGCCCTATTGCTAATGTAGGTAGTGTGCGAAATAAAGGAATAGAATGGAGTGTGAACTGGAAGTCAAGCACCCCACGATTGGGCTATTCTATTGGGGTAAATGGTTCTTTCAATAAAAATAAGATGACCTTTATTAGCAATACCGAAAAGGTCATTCCTGGTGCTTCTTGGGCCATTGCAGGGGCAGTTACGCGTAGTGAAGAAGGAGAGCCTATTGCTTATTTCTGGGGCTATCAAACAGATGGTATTTTCCAAAATCAAAGCGAAGTATTTCAACATATCAATAGGGCGGGAGAATTATTACAGCCCAATGCTGTACCTGGTGATGTTCGATTTGTAGATATTAATGAAGATGGTATTATTGATGGAGAAGATCGTACTAAGATCGGAAACCCAACGCCTGAACTGACCTATGGTATTACTGCAAGTATTGATTTTAAAAACTTCGATTTGTCTACCTTTTTACAAGGAGTACATGGAAATGAAATATTTAATGGTACGCAAAGACAAGACTTGCGTTTTACCAATCGAACTACCAAAATACTAGACCGTTGGACAGCCGAGGGAAGTACCAATGAATTACCAAGATATACATGGGGTGATATTAACAATAATTACCGCGTGTCTGATTTATACATCGAAAGTGGCTCCTTCTTACGAATGAAAAATATCCAATTAGGTTATACACTGCCTAGCAATTTACTACAACGCTTACATGCCGAAAGAATCCGATTTTATATTTCTGCTGAAAATTTATTTACACTCACTAAGTACACAGGAGTTGACCCCGAAATTGGTGCAATTACTGATAGTCCATTCGATATCGGAATAGATAGAGGCGTATATCCTTATGCGCGTACTTTCCGATTTGGTACCAATATCACTTTCTAAAAGCAAAATCATTACACCATGAAATATATTATTTTTCCCATCATCTGTGTTGTCTTATTGCTGCCTTCCTGTTCGGAAGACTTCCTAGACCGCCAACCCCTTGATAGTCAAGTGTCTTCTACTTTTTACAAAACAGAAGAAGATGCACAGAAAGCCTTAATTGCTATTTACGATGCATTGGGGTATCAATCATCACCTGGAGTCTCTTGGTCGCCCTTCCAAACCATGTCCGACATTCTCTCTGATGATGCTTTTGCAGGAGGCTCTGATGCCAATGATGGACTGGATGAAAATGAATTTAATCAATTTAATATTCCAACTACCAATCAAATTGTACATTCTATTTGGTTGAAAAACTATGTGGGAATTTATCGTGCTAATCTCTTACTTGAAAAAATGGAGGGTATTGATGCTAGTGAAGAATTTAAAACGAGAGTAACAGCCGAATGCAAATTTCTACGAGCCTATTTTTACACCGAATTAGTACGGTTTTTCGAAAATATTCCTCTATTAACAGCCACCATCAAAGGCCCTTCTGAATATAGTCAGCCACAAGCAACTCCTCATGAGGTATATGATCAAATTGCTAGAGACCTAGTAGAGGCAATAGACGCCTTACCTTCCACAACTACGGGAAATGAAAGAGGACGCATTACAAAATGGGCAGCACAAGCCTTACTTGCACGCGTATTTTTATTCTATGATGGCGTGTACGGGGGCGATTTACAAGCGGGAGATGTGGTTGTAAATGCCAGTACAGTAGTAGGCTACTTAGATGAACTAATTGCTTCTAGTGGACATGATTTAGTACCTGTTTATGATTCTATCTTTCAGGAAACCTTTGAATTTAGTGTGGAATCGGTATTTGAAATTGCACATGGAGACTCACCTGCTTGGTGGGATTGGGGCTACTTACGTGGTGCGGAAGGTAATTTATCGGCACAAATGCAAGGACCGAGAGTGACAGGCTCAAAAAAATGGAATCGAGGTTGGAGTTTTGCCCCTGTCAGCCAAGCATTGGTAGATGCCCTGAAAGATGACCCGCGTTTAGAAGCAACTGTACTAATGGAAGGCGAGTTGGATGGGAGCTTGGTAAAAGGCTACCAGCATACAGGCTATTTTTCTCAGAAATATACTTCCGACGAACAACATTGGGGATCAGATGGACAGTTTGAACACAATCGAACCTGTAATTATCGTGTTATTCGTTTCGCAGATGTCTTGTTGATGGCTGCCGAATTAGGTAGCTCTTCTGCTCAACAATATCTGGATCGCGTACGCGCAAGAGTAGGCTTGCCTTCTATTCCAGCCACCCAAGAAAATATCATTGAAGAACGCCGCCGCGAACTAGCCCTCGAAGGAGTACGCTATTTTGATGTGATTCGTCAAGGTATGGGATATGCCGAAGCGAACCTTAGCCAATCGAATATGAGAGGCCCACTTTATGAAGGAGATCAAGTCATTTTCGATGTGCAATTCAATGCCGCTACAAAAGGTTTTCTTCCTATTCCACAAATAGAAGTGGATTTAGCAAATGGTAACTTTCAGCAAAATGCAGGTTATTAGT
>JAHDCM010000023.1:0-4347 GCA_020629895.1 Bacteroidota bacterium | reverse complement strand
CAAATAGAAGTGGATTTAGCAAATGGTAACTTTCAGCAAAATGCAGGTTATTAGTAAAGAGGAAAAAATAAATTGCCCAATTTATTCTTTCCTCTTTACTTAGGTGTATTTCTACATCGAAAAATGCCTACTTGTTATCTGTTCCTCTTTACTATACAACTAAAAAAAACTCATTTTGGCAATTATCTCTTTTCTAATCTTCACGACACTCGTGGCAATAGCATCCTATTGGTTGACTGGCAAAACCGAAACGACGGCTGATGGCTATTTCCTAGGAGGGCGGAGTCTTACGGCAGGAGTTATAGCAGGTTCTTTGCTACTAACCAATCTCTCTACCGAACAAATTGTAGGACTAAATGGACAAGCCTATACGGAAGGTATTTTGGTAATGTGCTGGGAAACACTCGCCGCTATTGCGATGGTTGTAACCGCACTTTTTTTATTACCACGTTATTTAAAAGGAGGTATTACTACCGTGCCACAGTTCCTAGAAGATCGTTATGATACAATGACCAAAACCATTGCTACGGTCTTATTTCTATCAGGTTATGTGGTGGTATTACTGCCTATTGTTTTGTATTCAGGTGCCTTAGCCATTGTTACCATGTTCGATATTCCAGATGCTTTTGGCATTAGTCACACTACTGCACTTTGGTTATGTGTATGGGGCATTGGTATTATTGGTTCCATTTATGCCGTCTTTGGAGGCTTAAAAGCCGTAGCAGTCTCCGACACGCTCAATGGAGCAGGACTGCTAATTGGAGGGATCATAATCCCCATTTTTGGGTTGTTGTATATTGGAGACGGCTCGATATTTACAGGAATGACCAACCTTTATAATAACGCACCTGAAAAATTTAATGCGATAGGAGGACCTAAAGCCTCTGTACCATTTTCTACCATATTTACGGGTATGATGCTAGTACAGTTGTTTTATTGGGGAACCAACCAAGCTATTATACAAAGAGCCTTAGCTGCCAAAAATTTAAAGGAAGGACAGAAAGGCTTACTAATTGCTGCATTTCTTAAAATTCTCGGCCCACTTATACTAGTTATCCCAGGTATGATTGCCTTTTACATTTTTAAAGGAGAATTAGAAATTCCAGATCAAGCTTATCCTAAGTTGGTAAAAACCGTTTTGCCAGGCACCTTAGTAGGTTTCTTTGCTGCCGCTTTATTTGGGGCGATATTGAGTTCCTTTAATAGCGCACTTAATAGCTCTGTTACTCTTTTTGGCTTAGATATATACAAACAATACATCAATCAGGAAGCCGATGATGCAACAGTGGTGAAGAAAGGTAAACTATTTGGAATTGTTCTCGCAGCTTCCGCCATGTTTATTGCGCCTTTCATTGCCTATGCTCCCGATGGTTTGTTTGGGTATTTACAAGAAGTAAATGGGTGTTATAGTATTCCCATTCTCACTATTATTGTAGTAGGCTACCTGACCAAACGCGTACCTGCCATTGCTGCCAAAATCGCTATTGTACTAGGTTCGGTATTATATTTTATCAGTCAATTTTTATTAAAACCTTATGTCTTTGGAGAAGATAATTACCTCCATTTCTTGCACGTCATGGCGATTTTGTTCTTGATGAATGTAGGTATTATGTTGCTGATCGGACAGTTGCGACCTAGAACAGAACCTTACGAACTAAAATATACCAATCAGCTAGACATTACTCCATTTCGCTACACTAAGCCCATTGGTTTAGGGATCATTATCATTGTGATCTTATCGTATCTCATATTCTCTTAAAAGTAAAATTTATCCCCGTGAATATACTTAGAACTATCACATTAGCAATTCCCGTTATTTTTACATGGTTATTGATGATCAATTGTAGTAAAAAAAATACGCCAGTCGTACAAGAAACACCCAATCCCACTAATCGAATTGAAAAGCTCCTACAAGAAATGACCCTAGAGGAAAAGATAGGACAAATGACCCAATATAATGGGTTTTGGGATGCAACAGGGCCAGTTCCTAATGGAGGGGATGCTAAATGGAAATACGACCATCTTAGAAGTGGAAAAGTAGGAGCCGTACTTAATGTATCAGGGGTAGAAAATGTACGCAAGATGCAAGAGGTGGCAGTTAAAGAATCTCGCTTAGGCATTCCACTTCTTTTTGGGCTAGATGTCATACATGGACACAAAACAGTTAGCCCAATTCCACTCGCAGAGTCAGCAAGTTGGGATTTAGAAGCTATCAAAGAATCAGCACGCATGGCAGCTATTGAGGCTTCCGCTAGAGGAATCAATTGGACATTTGCGCCAATGGTCGATATTTCGAGAGATGCGCGTTGGGGGCGTGTGATGGAAGGGGGAGGAGAAGACCCTTATCTTGGTTCACAAATTGGCAAGGCAAGAGTACAAGGATTTCAAGGTGCTGACCTATCTGCTCACAATACGATCGCTGCTACTGCCAAGCACCTAGCAGGGTACGGGTTTTCCGAATCAGGACGTGACTATAATACCGTAGATGTTGGAACCTCTACGCTTTATAATGTCATTTTACCTCCCTTTAAAGCTTGTGTAGATGCAGGAGTTAGTTCAGTGATGAACTCTTTTAATACCCTCAATGGTATTCCTGCCACTGGTAATCATTTCTTACAAAGAGACCTTTTAAATGGAAGATGGGACTTCAATGGTTTTGTCGTTTCTGATTGGGGTTCTATCAAAGAGATGATAGATCATGGACATGCCGCCGACCTCGAAGATGCCACCATCAAAGCTGCCAATGCAGGCTCTAATATGGACATGGAATCGTATGCTTATGTCAACCACTTAAAAAAGGCAGTAGAAGAGGGGAAGGTAAAAATGGAAGTGATTGACGATGCGGTACGACGAATTTTAAACATTAAGGAGCAACTTGGCCTATTTGATGATCCATATCGTTATTGTGATGCTGCACGAGAAAAAGAACTACCCAATCACAAAGATCACCACGCAACAGCCCTCGACATAGCACGCAAATCTATTGTCTTGCTCAAAAACAACAAAAACAATTTACCCCTCTCCACCTCTCAAAAAAGTATCGCCGTTATCGGCCCATTAGCTTCCGATAAAAACAGCCCACTTGGTTCTTGGCGATTTGGCTCTGATGATAATACCGCTATATCTGTTTTAGAAGGCTTAGATGCTCAAAATATCTCCTACAAATATGAAAAAGGAGCAGAGTTAGTCACCGCTAAAACCTCCTTCTTAGAAGAAGTAAAAGTTAATGAAACAGATAAAAGTGGTTTTGACGCAGCCATTAAACTAGCCAAAGAATCAGAAGTAGTGATTATGGTTTTAGGAGAACATGGTTTTCAATCTGGAGAAGGTAGAAGCCGTACAAAATTGGATTTCCCAGGAGTGCAACAGGAGCTTTTAGAAGCAGTACATGCTGTCAATCCCAATATCATTCTTGTAGTAATGAGTGGTCGTCCTCTTGTGCTTACTTGGGCCGAAGAAAACCTACCTGCGATTGTACAAAGTTGGCAATTAGGCACGCAATCAGGACATGCCATTACTGATGTACTAATGGGCAACTACAACCCATCAGGAAAACTACCCATGACTTTTCCTCGTTCTGTCGGTCAAATTCCGATCTACTATAATGCCCTCAAAACAGGGCGACCTGGCCCCATTGATTTGGTGTTTTGGAGCCACTATATCGACGAGAGTAATGCCCCACTTTACCCATTTGGTTATGGATTGAGCTACACAAATTTCAAGTACTCCAATCTAAAAACGACACACCAAGCTGTTGATCAGGCGAATTTTGTAAAGGTGACTGTTACGCTCAAAAATACCGGAAAACGGGCAGGTAGAGAAGTTGCCCAACTTTACATCCGAGACCTCGTAGCTTCCATTGCCCGTCCTGTCAAAGAACTCAAAGGCTTCCAATTGGTAGACCTTGATGCTAATGAAAGTAAAACCATCGAATTTACCCTTCATAAAGACGACCTCAGCTTTTATGATAATGAGGGAAAGTTGATTTTTGAACCCGGAAAGTTTGAATTTTTTGTAGGAGGTGATTCGAATGCTTCCCTACAAGAAAGTTTGGTGATTGAATGATTTTAATATTTTTTTGGGCGTGTCCCTACCACAATACTATTTTGCCTACCCGTTCATGCGTTCTCGCATGAAACAGGTAGGCAAAATAGTACTGCGGCAGGGTCGGGCTATTCGCTTATAGTTGCCTCGTAGAACAGGTGTTCGGCTACTACTTCAGTGCGTCTTCACTCCGTCGTTCAGCCACCCTTCAGCAAGCCTCACTACCTGTCTACTTCGCCAAGCTACCGCTGCTATCCCTCACGCGGTAGCCAATGATTGGGTGATTGCATGATTGAATGAATG
>JAHDCM010000022.1:8284-15765 GCA_020629895.1 Bacteroidota bacterium | reverse complement strand
AAGATAGAACCTACAATAATTCATTACTAAAAATTATACAATTTTCTTTAACAATTTTATTATGAAAAAAAATATGTTTAATCACTTTTTCTCTGTTTTACTACTTATTGGCATTTTTGCTGTTGGTAGTAGTGAGGTATATGCTCAAGAAGAAGAGACACCTCGCACTAAAGTAAAGTTCGCTGAAATGTCGCATAATTTTGGCAAGATCAAGCAAGGTGACAAAGTAGAGCATGTCTTTAAATTTGAAAACACTGGTGATGTTCCTTTAATTATTAATAGTGCTAAAGGTTCTTGCGGATGTACGGTTCCTGATTGGCCACAAGATCCCATTATGCCAGGTGAGACGGGTGAAATAAAGGTAGCATTTAACAGTAAAGGAAAGCGCAATAAGCAAACGAAAACGGTAACGATCAATGCGAATACGGATCCGAATCCTACTCGTTTGACTATTAAAGCTGAAGTATTAGAAGAAGAAAAAGAAGAGAAAGAAGCTACTGCAGCTCCTACTGCTTTACCCGTAAAACCGACTAAAGCGACACCTGCAAAGCCTGCTGCTGTTCCTCCTAAGCCTGCTACTACTGATGATGCGGGTGAGATGCCACGTACTAAAGTAGAATTTGAAGAAAAGAGCTTTGACTTCGGCGAATTGACGGAAGGAGATAAAGCAGAACATGTTTTTCGTTTTACGAATACAGGCGATGAGCCTTTAATTATCAATAGTGCTAAAGGTTCTTGTGGATGTACCGTTCCTGATTGGCCAAAAGAGCCAATTGCTCCAGGAGAAATGGGTGAGATTAAGGTGAAGTTTAACAGTAAAGGAAAGCGCAATAAGCAAACGAAAACGGTAACGATCAATGCGAATACTGATCCGAACCCTACTCGTTTGACTATTAAAGCAAATGTATTGGAAGCTCCTAAAGAGGAGAACGACAAGTAATTAGTTATTACCAAGACACAAAAAGAAAAGCAGTATCACTTTCGCGGTACTGCTTTTTTATTGCTCACGGTATATATTCTTCTCACATAAAGCCAGGAAGTTTTCTTTAATACTAAAAACGACCTGGCTTAGAAGTAAAGGTCAATATTATCTCCCTCTACTTACCTGATAATTTATAAGTAAGTATAATCCAATTGTATTGTTTGAACTGGCAAAATACCTACTACTTTTTGTTGTTTTAGTACTGGCAACCAATCAATAGTAAGCTCCTCCTGCCAAACCGTTTGCATAATACTTTTTAAGCTTTTGCGCTCATCTACGCATAATGGATATGCCTCCATCAATAAACTTACAGAGCTATTCTCTTGCCCCTCATTAATTCCTTTCGTAATCTGATTTCTTCTAAGCACTCCACAAACTGTCCCTTCTTTGTCCAATACCACAAAATCAGGACAAGCCCCCATCAGTATATCAAATATCACATTTCGAAGTGGCTCATCTACCAAAATGGTGCTATATTCGACAGACAATCTTTCTTCTACCCATAATGCTTGTAGTTGAATCTCTTTTCGAGACTTCCACCATGCCCAAGTTCTCCACCCTATGTATAAACCTAAACCTAATTGTAAAAGACTACTTACAAAAAATAACTCCATAATGACCTCTTAAATAAATATAAAATAATATCTAAAAATAAGAGTTGTTGTGCTTTTCTTTATCCTACTTTTTGGGGCGTGTCCTTCAACAGCAACTATGGGATTGTGGGCGACTAGACATTTTATACAATGTTTATCTAAAAAGCCCACAATCCCATAGCCGCTGCTTCAGGTCGGGCTTTCCGCTAATATGTAGCTACTCGTACAGGGTTTGGCATAGTCGTCCCTTGTCTTCGCTCAGACCGCTCAGCCTGCGGCAACTCCTTGCCTCACTCCTATACTCCTTACGCTACATTCCGCTTCTATCCCTCACGCAAATCCACAATCATGTTGTTCATCTGATCCTTAGAGGTTGTCTTGATTTTAGAATTGGAGCTGAAAAAGCCTGATTATAAAATCAAAACAGTCTCTTATAGAAAGGAGGAAGAAGTTGCTATTTCTTCCTCCTTGGTTCACCTGAACTATGCTAAAATTTCCCAGAATCATAAAAAAGAAACTGCCAGAACTTGTTTTCATTACTACTCAAATAGATAGGTCATAACCCCATTAAAACTCCCTACCTCTTGAAAGAATATGAAAACGACAAGACACTTCACTAATAGTACGCAGAATGGATATACTGAACACCTCATATACTTATTTTAAATACTCTCTTCTACATCATCCATTTATCCATTCATTTACTGGCAGTTTCTGTAAGAATGTGATCTTCTACTATTTTCCTACAATTAACTAAACTCAGATTATCATCTGTAATCGCATCTAGTACGGTGCATGTAAGATGTTCTGCTAATTGTTTCGAACAATCTGCTACTTTCCAATAATTTTCAACGATTCCATAAACTAGTTGTATCCTTACTAGATTGGTAAAACCATACTTGATATAGTTCAATACTGAACTATATGTACCTGGTGCTTTTATCATTAATTCTTCATAAAACTTTTTCTCTCCCATCTTAAAATGATCCACAATAGACTGAATCATTTTAATTATCTTATCTTTGCGGTTTAATTTTGAATGGGCGATATGACTAATTTCTTTTTGAGCTAAATAAATTTTTATTACCATAAATTCATTCAGCCAAACAGATTCATCATTAACAGACGACACTAAATTATATAGACCAGTATTATTTCGTGTCCTGTGCGACTCTACTAAATGAGGATGTACAATGTGAGACATATCTGGTTTTATTTGGATAATTTTAGACTTTCTTTTCCACTGTTTAACGACTCTCACACCTATATTTATTCAACTTACATGCCAAACTCATAACAAAAAGACAATCAACAACTTACACAAAAAGCACGTCTCAAATAAAATCAAAAAATTCGCTCATTTAAGAAATTTCTCAAATAAAATCAGGCTTAACTATTCTGAAATGCTTGGACAAAAACACCCTTTATATCTTACGATTATTGATGATGACATAGAAGATATCGAACTTTTAACAGAATTATTAGAAGAACCAAGTCTATTAAAATTCTCCAATTATAAGTTCTCTGCTTTCACTAATATTAAAAGTGCTGTTGCTGAACAACTAGTACAAAAAACAGACTTGCTCTTACTAGACCTAAACCTTATACTATCTAATGGTATAGAAACATTAAAGATAGCCCAACAACAACTTCCTCATATTCCTATTATTGTTTTAACTGGGTTATACGACTCTACGATAGGTGTATCATGTATTCGAGAGGGAGCAACTGATTTTTTAGTCAAGAACCAACTTACTGGTGAGAAATTATGGCGGAGTATTTTATACGCTATTGAAAGATTTAAGTTAATCCAATCAGAAAGAAAAGCATTGCACGAAATTCAACTTCTTAAAGCACAACTAGAAGCTGAAAATTTAGCCTTAAAAGAAGAAATAAAATTAGCACACAACTTTGATGAAATCATTACCAATAGCAATTCTTACGAACAAGTATTAAAACAAATCGAACAGGTAGCTAATACAGATGCCACTGTATTAATTTTGGGAGAAAGCGGAACGGGAAAAGAATTACTAGCAAGAGCAGTACATACAAGTAGTAAGAGAAACAAATATCCTTTGGTAACAGTTAATTGCGCTGCTTTACCTGCAAACTTAATTGAAAGTGAACTTTTTGGTCATGAAAAGGGAGCATTTACAGGAGCTATTCAACGAAAAATTGGCCGCTTTGAGTTAGCGGATAATGGCACCTTATTTTTAGATGAAATTGGAGAGTTGCCTATGGAGTTACAAAGCAAATTACTTCGGGTTCTACAAGAAGGAGAATTTGAACGACTGGGAAATCCTAAAACAATAAAGACAGATGTGCGAATTATAGCGGCTACAAACAGAGACCTTCTTAAATCTATCCAAGAAAAGCGTTTTCGAGAAGACTTATACTACCGACTAAATGTATTTCCTATTGTAAATATTCCACTTCGAGATCGCAAAGAGGATATACCTTTACTTACCGAACATTTTATCCAAAAATTTAATACCAAAATTGGACGTAATGTGACGCATATATCTACCAAAATAATGAAGGAATTGACCAGCTATGATTGGCCAGGTAATGTACGAGAGTTAGAAAACATTATAGAAAGAGCCATTATTATTAGTACTGGAAAGTATTTACAAATTGATACGAGTATCTTTAAAAAAAGGAATAAAAATCAATCGAACACCTTTGTCTCCTTTGAAGAAATGCAACGACAATATATTATTAAAGCTCTCAAAAAATGCAAGTGGCGTATTACTGGTGCTAATGGTGCCGCAAGCCTATTAAAACTAAAAGACAAAACGCTTTATTCCAAAATGCGAAAATTAGGTATTCGTCGAATTGATTTTATGAAAGAATAAATCCCTCTTTTATATTACATCAGGAATTTGTACAATTTCTATCCAAAACTTTTTAAACGAAATCATTAACTTAATTAAATCTTCAAACTTAATAGGCTTTCGCAGATAAGAATTACAACCCGCGTCATAGCTTTTCAAAATATCCTCTTGAGCCCTAGAGGTTGTTAAAATAATAACAGGAATTTTTCTAAATGCTTTATCTTTCCTTAAAATCTCTAATGCCTCTCTACCATCCATTTTAGGCATATTTAAATCTAGTAAAATGATAGAAGGTAAAGGCTCCTTCTTTAAATACGTGTATTTCTCTTCTCGTTTTAAATAAGCCAATAACTCTACTCCATTTAATACTCGATCTATTGGATTCACAACATTCGCTTCAGCAAGTGCTTCAGAGGTCAGTAGAAAATCATCATCATCGTCTTCTGCCATTAATATTTTTATTCTTTTACGATCCATCAGTTTTATTTTTTTAATAGTGGTAGTATAATCTCAAATGTTGCCCCTTTATCTTTCTCTCCATAAGCATTCAAATCACCTCCCAGATTATATGTTATTTTCCGACAAAGTGCCAAGCCAATTCCAGTCCCTTCATACTCATGCCTAGAATGCAATCGCTTAAAAGGTTGAAAAATTAGTTCTTTATAATTTTCCTCAAAACCAATTCCATTGTCTATGATTTTTATAGTTAAAAAACTATCTTCTATTTTATGTTTGATTTGAATCTCAAGAGGACGTTTTTCACTAGCAAACTTAATTGCATTAGTCAATAAATTTTGAAATAATTGCCTAATCTGTACTTTATTACCAGTAATAACAGGTAATTTATCTGTAACGATGGTTCCATTTTTTTCTAGTAGTTTAAGTTCTATATCACTTACTACCCCTTTCAGTTCTTCATTTAAGTCTACGTCTTCTTTATTTTTGATAGCACCTAATACCCTAGAGTAAGCCAACAAATCATCTATTAACTTCTCCATACGCTTGGTAGCACTTATTACTCGATCAAAATAAAGTAGCCCTTTCTGAGAAAGATTTTGCCCATCTACCTTTTCAATACGTTCAATAAAAGCAGCAATCTTTCGAAGTGGTTCTTGTAAATCATGAGAAGCGATGTAAGCAAATTGTTCTAAATCTTTATTAGAACGACTCAATTCTTTATTCATTCTCTCTAATGCAATACGTTGTTTGTACTGTTGTGTTACATCCCTAATAACAACTATTGCCTCCTCATTAATAGAGGGATTTACTCTAGCCTCATTATAGGTTAGTTGATTGTTTTTTGGTATAGTAAAATTGAACATAACTGGCTGTTGTGTCTCAATAACATTTTGAATATGTCCTAAAAACAAGTTGGCTAATTGTTTAGGCAAGTACTCACTAATATGTTTTCCCACCAGTTCCTCCATCGGGGTATAAGGACGCCACACCTTACCAGCTTTAATATTTAAGACATGACCTGTTGCATTATATCGAACATATAAGTCTGGTAAGCCCTCAAAAAATAATTGTAGTGCCTGCGCTTGTCGTATTATCTTTTTTTCTGCTTTTTTGAGACGCGTCACCTCACGAACAATCGCAATTGCCTGCCCGTTACTAGTAGGGATACAACGAGCCTCAAAATCTTTCATGCTATCTTCTCCTGATAATTGGTACTCAATTGTTACGATCTCATTGGTTGCAAACATTTTATCAAGTGCGTTCTCTATCGGCTCAGCTAAGTGAGGGGGAAAAACTTCCTTTACCGTTAATCCAATAATTTGATTAGCTGGCACTAATGGCTTATTAGTATCTCCATGTTTAACATCAATATAGGTATAATTTCGATCTAATCGGAAGTATAAATCGGGCAGCGATTTTAATACAATTTCAATTTCTTCCTGCCTTTTTTTTCGGTTAGTAATATCTCTACCTACCACATAGATATGGTCATCCTCTTGACTTTTAACCAAACTCCATAGCCCCCATATAAAGGCATCATTTTCGGGATCTAGTAATCGTAATTCCATATTAGAAATAGGTTCTCCTTCCAATATAGATTGCCATACTCCCTGTAAAATAACCTGATCCTCCCTCTGAATCAGAGAGCTTATCTTTTTACCAAAAACATCAATATTTAATCTGCGCTTAAAGGTAGGATTCGTCCATGTTATCACACCATCCTCATTCAGTACACACAGAAAGTCCTCCATCAAACTGAGGAACTTTTCAAAATTCTTCATACTTGTTGTAAACGAAAGTAATAATATATTATCAGGTAAGCTACTGCAAGGTACAAAAAAAAAGAGGTTTAAGAAAGTTTTTCGATTTGATCACTAATTTTAAAAACAAGATTTTTGACTTAATAACTACTACTTAGAAGCGGTCTTTGACCATGAAATTTATTCCATCATTTCATTCATTGATTTTGCGTGAGGGATAGTAGCGGTAGCTTGGTGAAATAAACAGGTAGTGCGGCAACACCTAGCAGGGCTGACAGCGGAAGACACTGCTAGGTGTATGCCAAACACCTTGTTTATAAGCCAACTACAAGCGGATAGCCCGACCCCATTTTTTTGAAAAAAGAGGTATTTACCAGCGTCTCGCTGGTGGTATCTTTTTCAAAAAAATGGGGACACGCCCAAAAAAAGCAGCCACAGAAATATCTGGGCTGCCTATTTAAAATATATTAATACTAACTCATACTATCAATCTCGCTGAATCAAGAAACGTTCTGTTTTTGTTTTTCCCTTACGGTCAGTAATGGTGTACAAATAAATTTCATCTTTTAGATCGCTAATATCCACTTGTAGCGAATAAGTGCCAGCAGACTTCGTTTCATTCAATACTGTTTTGACAAAACCTCCATCACGCGTTAGAATATCAATTTTAACATTTCCTTCTTTCTTCACTTTATACTCAATCGTTTGATATTGTGTTGTTGCTACGGGATTTGGAAAAACATTGGTCATTTCTACTCCATCTTCTACGGGCATATCCATTTCATTTGTCAATTCAAAAGGTGCTTTAGCATCAGGGTCCATTAGTAAGAAATGTATTTTCTTTGCCCCTCCT
>JAHDCM010000022.1:0-8184 GCA_020629895.1 Bacteroidota bacterium | reverse complement strand
CCTTCGGGCATTTCTCCACCTTCACAACATCCTTCTTTTCCTTTTTTATCCCATGCCCCTTTATGTGGCGGGTGTTCTCCTTTAGCAGGCATTTCGATACCCGCCTTGTCAAAATACTTCTTCATAATTGCCTCTTTATCGTTACGCCACTGGTGGTGTTGCTCTTTTAACTCTTCTAATAAGGTCGTAATTTCGGTATCATACTTTTCAACAATAGGTTTCGCTTGCTCTCCAATCGCTCTTTTTTGTTGCGAAATGGCTCTAATTTGCTCCCGCAACTCTTCTGATGGCTTTTCTCCACTCATAAAGGCCTCTTTTTTACTTTCTTTAAAGGCTTCAAATTGGGGACGTAGTTGTTGTAATTCGGTGCGTAATTGAGCTACCTTACGTTGATCAACACTATTTAAGGCTTTATCTAGCTTTAAACGTTGTGCCTTAATCATAGGATGCACATTTGTTTTATGGTAAGCATCCAATTCTTGTTTTAAGGATTTTCGATCTTCTTCGCTTAGTTGCTTTAACAACATTGCTTTATGCCGTGGCATTTTATGAGGCCCTTTTGCAAAGTGATGTGGGCCGTGATGTGGAGGTCGGTGATGCGTACCATGATGTCTTCCTCTCCTTCCAAAATGCGCTCGATGTTCTACCCACATCGCATATTGTTCTTCAGATAAAATCTTTTTAAATTCCACATCCTGTTGCTCATGTAGGGCTTTGGCTCCTTCATGCATTGCTTCTCGATTTTCTCTATTAGCCTCAAAGTTACTTTTCATTTGTTGGGCAAACACAAGATGTACTTCATATACCCGTTTACTTTGTGCCTCTGTTAATTCGAGTTTTTCAGTCATCATGGCAGTAAACTTTTCCGTTCTTTTCTCAGGAGAAAAATCAGCTCCCCGATGATGAGGTTGGGCATTGCTTGTCAAACCAAAGAGTACAATGGCAAACATGCATACTACTGAAACTATTGATTTTTTCATGTTCATTTTTATTGATTTTAATCATTACCAAATTGCTATACCTTTTTGTGTTATTCTTCCATTGGAGGGGGTGGAGGGGGTGGCGGAACTAAGTGAGGAGGAGGTCCTCCTTTTCTTTTGCCTTTCCGAAACCGTTTTAATTTTTCCATCTCTGTTTTAAGCTCCTCAAATTGTTTAGGCTCTAATTCAGGTTCTAATAATTGCGGCAGTCGCTTCATTGATTGCATCATTTCTTGTCGATGTCTTCTTCTCATCTCTTGATGTGTTTCTATAAACTCATCTAAAACTACCTTAATTCTTTTTTCTTGCTCAGGGCTAGGCTTTACGGTTCTCATAACATGATTCTCAACTCGCTCTTTTAAGGGTTTTCTCGCTTCTTTTTCAAAGAAATGGCGCGCAACCATTCTCGAACTCATCCATCCTGTCAATAAGCCCATTAAAAAAATGAAAAGCACCATTAAAATTGTTTTCGAACGCATGGATTAAAAGTTGAAATCGTTTAAATAATCATCATCTGAAACTAGTAGTTCTGATGATATATCTGAAGTACCTAATAAGGTATTAGAAGATAAATTACCTTCTGAAAGATAAAGTCCTGCTGTTAATACAAGGAGTAAGCTTAGGCTACTTAGTGCTACTTTAGGAAATATTCGAGATAAACTAAGCGCGAACTCATCCATTAAAGAGAGTGCTTGAGTACTGTGTAAATCCTCTATTTTAGTCATTACCTTTCCTGTAAAAAAAGGAATTGTAGTTGTCATATCCGCATTTCGCAAAAGTGCTTCCACCTCTTCTAATTCCCTCTTTTTTTGCCGAAGTTCAGCAGATTCTTTTAATGCTTTCTGCAGTTGCTGCTGCTCTTGAGGGCTTAAATCCTCATCAAAAGAGCGCAATAACAGTTGATATAATTCTTGGTTTTTCATCGTCATCTATCTTTGAGTTGTACAATGATTTGCTTTAGCTTTTCTCGTCCTCTTGCCAATCGGGAAAGAACTGTTCCTAATGGGATATTCAAAATTTCGGCTGTTTCCTTCGTCGAATACCCTTCCATAAGACGCAAAACAACAATACTTCTTAATTCAGGCTCTAATCTTTCTAAGGCTCTTTCCACCAAATCTTTGGTGGCTTGCTGTTCGGCATTATTACTAGGGTCAGCAATTTGTCGCTCATAATTACCATCCTCTTTTTTGCCAAAAAAAGAAAGCCACGATTTACGCTTACGGCGTTTAATTTCGTTTAAGGACAAGTTGATTGCAATACGTGTTAAATAGGTCGAAACAGCCGCATCTCCCCTAAAACGTGCAATTGATTTATAGAAATTGATAAATACTTGTTGGGCAATATCTTCTACTTCGTGAGAGCTTCCTAACATTCGGGTAACAGTAGCCAATATTTGTGCCTCATACTTCGCCACAATATGCTTGTAGCTATTTATGTTTCCACTCTTTACTTGTTCAATGATATGTTGGTCTGAATTGACAATAATATCTGTCACAGGTGATGTTTTAGTCATTGGACAACAAACAATTTGGTTTTATTCACAGATGGCATTTTTTTTTGAGGGCGCATCCCTCCACAGGTTTTTCGGTACTGTGGGAATCACCGTCCCACCTTATCACTCATGCTCTCTGTCCCACAGTACCCAAAAAACCTGTTATGGGTCGGGCTATCCGCTTGTAGTTGCCTCACATAAGCCTGTTTCGCTAAACGACTAGCAGTGTCTTCCTTCGTCAGCCCTGCTAGTCGTAGCTTCACGAGGCTTTTGTTTCGTCAAGCTACCGCTACTATCCCTTGCGCAAAACAATACTCCTAATAAAGAAACCGTCTTACCTCCTTAATTCATCTTCTTATACCAAAAAAGGCTTGTATCGTTGGATACAAGCCTTTTTTGATTAAGTATGATGTCTAAAATAACTTCCTATTCTTCGTTTGTCATAATTTGTGGTGTGAAATAACGAGCCAAAACAAGTAAAACGATACCTGCCGCTAAACCAATCATCCACCACCAGTTATTTAGTGTGCTTTTACTGACAGGCGTTTCTTTTTCTGTTTGTACAGATGTCGCATCAAAAGAAAAATTAGCTGTTTGTAATTGGGTGTATTTATCTGTTCCACCACACATATACTGAATACTTCCTGCTAATGCTTCTTTTTGATTCCAGTCTACAACTTTAGAGAAAACCACTTTCCCTACATACTTACCTGTTGGCTTCATAAAAATAGGGTCTAATGTTTCTACTTCTGTTGCATCAGTCATTAATTGATTAGATGCTGTAATCGTTTCATTAAAGCTCATTAGTAAACCAGTAGGCGCATTCCCTTGATTTTTGGCACTGTATAAATGCCAGCCATCTTCTACATTGGCTTCAAAAACAAGTTTCACTTGACCATTTTCAAGCACCTCTTGGCTAAAGTTCCAAGCAACAGGATTCTGAGCAACAATCATTGGTGCAACAGCAGTTTCGTCCTCCTCTTCTGTTCCTTCTTCTTCGTCACTTTCCTCTGTCACTTCTTCCTCCTTATCTGTTTCTTCATTCATTGCTAGTAAAGTACTTTCACTTTCTTCTGTTACTTTTTCGTCCTCTTTAATTACTAACATTTCATTTTCTTCCTCTGCTTGTACCTTATCCGTAGGTAATGTAGACATTTCTTGGTTGAAAGAATTGATCAATTGATCAATAGCAGTATTATTTTTTACAACAGCAGTAGTGCTATTTTTCCTCACTGTTTGCGCTGCTCTTTTTACTTTATTAGATGTATTTGCTTTATTCTTCTTACCAGAAGCTACATTTCCAACTACTAAAGCATCTGTATCACTAAGCTTTACTGTTTTATCAATATTCATTTGAGTAGGCTTAGAAGCATCATAAAAATTTATGACTTGCGAAGTTGGTTTCTCTTGTTTGTGTATAGTAGCAACATCCAAAGGAGCAGGATCGGGAATAACAATAATTTCACCGCTTTTATCCTGATTAGTATAATCTGTGTAGGTTTTCGACTTCACAATAGTGTACCCTTTCGAGAGTACTACCGAGGAAGGATCTGTTTTAGTACTATTGGCTTGAGAGTTATTAGTTGCAACTGGTGTTGTTTTAGCAATAGGATGATTGAGTTGTACAATATCTTTCTGCTTGCCTTCATCAACGATTGCTTTCGAAACTAATTGTTGATCATCAGTACTAGACTTCAGTCTAAAACGAAACTTCTCGGAGTCGATTGGTAAGCAACTTTTATCGTCACAAATTTGAAAAACGACTTTTCCTTCTTGCAACATGTCATCTTTTAGTGCCGCTACCGGAATTTGAAAGGTAACTTCGTTAGCGTACTTGTAAAAAGTAGTTTCAAGGTCTGGATCTTCTTTTTTAATCAAATCTCCATATTCTTGCACCTTATCTTTTTTCACAAGGTCTTTATCATCACTAAATTCGATTTGTGTCGGCTTATTTATTTCATGAGGGCGGGTAGAGTAAATATACCACCCATCCTTGAGTTCTGCTTTAAAATTAAGAAGGAATTCATTTCCATTTAGTGGCTGGGCATAAAAGTGCCATTTAACTTCTTGAGCAATAGCATCTGAAGAAAACACTGTTACTAATGTAAAGAATAGTAGTAGCCATCTTCTCATAACATAGGGTGATTTATTATCATGATCATATCAGGATAGTAATGTCTAATTACTTAATGGGGATTAAAATCATCTTCAAATAAAGTACCTGTTACAATTTGCACAGGTGGGATATATCTATGTAAGGTGTGAGAATTTTTTCTCTGAAATTAGGACATTACTTATTGAGCATAATTAAAGACTCAAAAACACATCCAATTGTTTAAAGTAGACAATCCTTATTTATCAAAAAATAACAGATTTAAGGGGGTCTTGCCTAACTGGGAGGCTAATTTAATACTTTTATCGCAGAACCTATAATAATTTTTCAATTTCATTAGGTTTGGGCTTTCGTATTTATACAGCAATTTTACAAAGGATAATTTAATTATCCATTTTATTGCGTTCTATTTTTTTATAATATTACTTTGTCATGACAGACATATCTCTTAATTATCGAAGATTAACAACTGGCTTACAGCATGTTACAAAACACATACTTAAACAATCTCACATTTAAGTATTAGACAATTGTTTGACTAATCGCTTTCCCCACTCCAATTTATCTTTCTCTGTCCATAGGGTAGGAAAAAATAAAATTCGTTGATTTTTAGGAGGAAGATATTTTTGCCAATTTGTTCCACCAGTTGCAGCAATATCTTTTGAATCTCTTTGCAAATAACGGACCGCCGACTTATAATGCATTAATGGCCAATTGACATTTGCATTTAGGTCAAATTGTTTTAATTCATCTATTAATGATTGATCTTTTTGATCTGCTGGACTTAGGTTTTGGTAAGATACCCATAAATTTTTGTGTTCATATTTTTGTGCTAGATCAATCAATTGATCGGCATATTTCTTCTCGAACTGTTTTAGGGTAAGTGTTTTTTTCTTAGTTGCTAATTCAACGGCGCCCTGTTTCCAATAAAGGTACTGATATTTGGTTCGCATATCTGCATGCTCCTCATTCAAGTCTTCGCGATATTGAAACGCAATTAGATTATCAATATCTGTTGAACAGATTTCGATCATACGATATTGAGCAGATTGAAACCCACTTGCGGGTAATAACGACATACGAAATTTTAGAAACTCTTCTTTATCCATACCATCAATCATGATTTCGAAAGAGTTAATAAGATTACCAAAGTAGTTATTACAGCGTTTAAGTTGTCGGGTAAAGAGTGTTGTAGTCAAATCCGAACTAGTTGCGACCTGCTCAATAGCATTGAGAATCAGCTTAAAATACAACTCAGTTATTTGATGATATATAATAAATATTTTCTCATCTTCGAAGGGTGTTTTGGGATTTTGCAGACTTAGTAATACATCTAAGTGTATATAATCCCAATAGGTCAGATAGTCAGCATACAATAATCCATCTAAATAAGATTTCATATCCTGTCCCATTGCTCCATACTTTTCGGAAAGCAGATGGATTCGCTCTATAATTTCATTTGGTAAATTGTCTTTATCTACTTGGTTACTCATTAGGTATTAAATTATCACTGCTACCCATACTTTTCACGTTCTTCCTTTAGTTCTTCTATTTCCATTGCCCATTCTTCCCACTCTGTCATTGCTGTGTCTAATTGTTGTTTCAAATCAGCATGTTCGTACAACACCTTATCTGCATCGGGATTTTGGGTATAGAAATGAGGGTCATTCATCAGCTCTTCATGAGCAGCAATTTTTTGTTCAAGCTCGTCGATGTTTTTCTCTGCTTTACTAATTCTATTTTGAATACGTTTGATTGCTTTATCTAATTCCCTGGTTTTTTCTCGTAGTTCAATACGTGCTTTTTTCTGTGCTTCGGCATCAAAGTCTACTTTTGCTTGGCGGCTATTCATACCAAGATCGTCCAGCGAATTTATGTTGCGTTGTTCTAGGAAATTGTAAACATCTCCGAAATATTGTTTGATCTTTTTATCTCTAAATTCATACACTTTATCAGTCAATCCTTTTAAAAATTCACGATCGTGAGAAACGATGATCAATGATCGCTCGAAGTTAAGCAATGCATTTTTAAGGATATTTTTGGACTGCATATCCAAGTGGTTGGTCGGCTCATCGAGCACTAGTAAGTTATAGGGTTGTAGTAGCATTTTGGCAATTGCCAACCGCGACTTTTCCCCTCCTGATAATACCATTACCTTTTTTTCGACATCTTCTCCACTAAACAGGAAGGCACCCAATAAGCTTCGTACTTTTAAGCGCATTTCACCCGTAGCGGCATCATCAATAGTTTGGAATACTGTTTTATTCGGATCGAGGGATTCGGCTTGGTGCTGTTCATAATAGCCAATACTCACGTTGTAACCAATGGTACAATCACCTGTATAATTGAGATTATTGGTGATAATTTTGGCGAGTGTTGATTTTCCTTCTCCATTTTTGCCTACAAAAGCGATTTTTTCTCCTCGTTCTAGTAAAAAATCAATTTCCCTTAGCACTTCTACACTCCCATAGCTTTTAGAAAGCTTTTCCATTTTTATGACTTCCTTACCTGAGCGTTGTGCTTCAGGAAAGCGAAAATTGATACTATCACTTTCAAGCGCATCTACTTCGATGCGTTCCATTTTTTCGAGCTTGCGGATGAGTGTTTGTGCAAATTTAGCTTTATTTTTCTTTGCTCTAAATTTGTTGATTAACATCTCTGTTTCCTCAATCTCTTTGGCTTGTTTTTTTGCATCAGAGATTTGCTTCTCTCGTCGTTTTTCTCGTAGGTCTACAAATTTGGAGTAAGAAGTACGATAGTCGTAAATTCTTCCTGCAACAATTTCAATCGTTCTATTCGTCACTCCATCTAGGAAGGCTCGGTCGTGAGAGATAAGTACCACCCCTCCTGCATAGTCTTTGAGAAAACCTTCCAGCCATATAATCGACTCAATATCAAGGTGGTTGGTTGGCTCATCAAGGAGGATGAAGCTAGGACGTTGTAGTAATATTTTGGCTAGTTCGACCCGCATTTGCCAACCTCCGCTAAACTCACTTAGTGGTCGATCAAAGTCACCATTCACAAAGCCTAATCCTTTCAGTATTTTTTCCGTTTCTTCTCGCATATTGGTTCCCCCAATATGTGTGAGATAGTCTTGGGCATTGGAAAGGCGTGTCAGTAATCTAAAGTATTCTTCTGATTCGTAATCGGTAAAGGTTCCTATTTTTTCGGTTAGTTCCTCTATTTCTTTTTCTACTTCTTTTATTTTGACAAAGGCTTTGGCGGTTTCTTCATAAACGGTTTGTGAGGGATTTAGCTTGAGTGTTTGTGGTAGATACCCTAATGTGGTATGATTATCCATCGAAACCCCGCCTGATTCGGGAATGATCTCTCCTATTAAAATTTTCAAAAGTGTTGATTTTCCTGCACCATTTTTACCTACTAAACCAATGCGGTCTTTTTCGGTAATGGCAAAGGAGACACTATTGAACAAAAAACGTCCGCCGTATTGAATGGATATATTGGATATATTGATCATTGGGCTTTGGATATGCTGATTTGAAGGGCAAAGGTACGCGAAAAAAATGAGAAATGGGGACACGATGATGCGATGTGCGATGTGCGATGTGCGATGTGCGATGTGCGATGTGCGATGTGCG
>JAHDCM010000021.1 GCA_020629895.1 Bacteroidota bacterium | reverse complement strand
AAATTATAAAGATCACTTACGGTGGTTTGTTGGCAATGAGGCAACCTATCATGGTAAAGCCAAGTTGCCTGTTATACCTCAGCAATGGCAACACTATGCCTTCTCTTTTTCAGATAAAGAAGATTTACTCCGTATTTATATTGATGGACAATTAGTCGCAACACAATCCGTCAATGCATCTATGACTAGTGCAGCTACCTTGCTTCGAATTGGGAATGATTTACCTGGTGGTGGCTCTCTTCCTTTCAAAGGGATATTGGATGAGGTAAAAATTTGGAATAGGGTCTTTTCTTCAGAAGAAGAGATTTACTTGCAGATGTATGCGGTTCCTACCAAACAAACAAGTCATTTATTGGGGTATTGGTCATTTAATGAAGGGCAAGGCTATCAAAGTAATGATTATTCAAATCAACAAAATCATGGCACCATTCATGGTGCTAACTGGACCACTGATACTCCTTTTAATCAAACAAATATCTCCAATTATTCCCATCTTTCTATTCATCCGAATCCTGTTCAGCGTTCTGCTAAATTGCAGTATAATGGCACCCTCCCTCAATGGATTGAGATTGTAGATACTCATGGTAGAGTGTTAGAAAAAATTACTACTCCTGCTCAAATTAGCGACTACCGCTTTGAAAACTATCCTACTGGTATTTATTTCTTACGTTACCCTTATCAGATAGGCCTGCAAAGTTATAAAATAATAGTAGAATAACTCTTTTTATCCAATCCATAACACTATCATAGCAACCCTATTACGAATAAGTACAAAATAAATCAAATACAACATTATTTACCTGCGTGACAAATGATCAAATAGATTAGTCTCAAAGTCGTCAATAAAGCCTATTGTTATTTTTAATACATAGGCATGATAAACTCTGATTCTTATTATTAATTTTCATTAATCACTACTATGATTCAAGAATTCAAGGAATTTGTCATGCGGGGTAATATACTCGACCTCGCTGTTGCAGTTGTTTTAGGGGCTGCCTTTGGTAAAATTGTTACCTCTTTCGTATCTGATGTATTAATGCCTCCAATAGGGATGCTAATGGGTGGAGTTAATTTCTCTGACCTAAAATATGTTATTCAAGATGCTAAGGAAGGCGTAGAAGCTGTTACCCTTAATTATGGTGCCTTTATTCAAAATATTATCGACTTCTTATTAGTAGCCTTAGCTATTTTTATGGTTGTAAAAGTCTATAATCGTGCCGTAAAGAAACAAGAAGAAGTAGCAGACCCACCAGCACAGGAAGTGTTGTTAACTGAAATTAGAGATTTATTAAAGAAATAGAAGAGTAGAAGATATAAACCCAATAAACAATACATCTACTTTCTTCTATCGGCTTACCTCTTATTTTACTTTGGCGATGAGGCATCCTGCTTCATCGCCTGTTTCATTTAACTAGGTTCACTAGGTTCTTGTTTTCACATCTAACGCATCTCGCAAGCCATTTCCAATCAAATTAAAGGCAAGTACTAAAACCAAAATAGCAATACCTGGTATCAAAGCTAAGAAAGCCTTACTCGTTCCTATATATCCGTAATATTCTTTCAACATGGTTCCCCATGAAGGCATCGGAGGCTGTACACCAATTCCTAAGAAACTCAAGCCTGCTTCGATGATAATGGCTGTTGCAAAATTAGCAGCCGTAATAACCACAATTGGGCCAACCGCATTGGGTAAAATATGGCGCACTACGGTTCTAAAGTGTCCGTACCCTAAACTCTGAGCAGCTTCCACATATTCCATTTCTCGTAAACTTAAAAACTGCCCTCTTACAATACGCGCTAACTCGACCCACATTGTTAAGCCTACCGCCAAGAAAATTTGCCAAAATTGCCGTCCTAATGATAAGACAAGCGCAAAAACCATTAGCAATAATGGGATCGCCCAAAATACATTAATCACCCACATCACCATATCATCTACTGGAATGGCCACTTTTCGTTTAAAGAAACCGCCAGCTACTTTCATCAAGGCGCCATTAATTCCGCTAATAATTCCAAATAATAGCCCTAAAAAGAGCATAAAGGCAATAATGTTAATCAACAAATTACCTAACATCTTTACAAACCACATCGTACAACTACAACTCCCCTCATCTGCCATTCCTAAACTTGGTACTAAAGGGGCTAAAAACTTAAATAAGAAGCCAAATATAATGAAACCTAAAATAACTGCTAGAATAGATAAAGGCGAAATAACTAATCCGTCGTTACGAAAATAACCGGATAATGCTCCTAGTGTTACGCCAATGAGTAAGGAGATTAAAACAGCGACCAAACCAACAGAAAGTGAAATTCGCACTCCTAAAATCAGGCGGCTCAAATTATCTCGTCCAAA
The DNA here is from genome assembly GCA_020629895.1 of Bacteroidota bacterium. GTDB lineage: Bacteria > Bacteroidota > Bacteroidia > Chitinophagales > UBA2359 > JAHDHP01. The sequence goes on along the minus strand of JAHDCM010000021.1, from coordinate 13,484 downwards.
TTTATCGGTTCCTAACCAATATTTTTTCTGTACAATATGCTCTTTTAAAACAGTTTGTTGTAAAGTTTCAATACTTGTTGTCTGTTGTTTTCCGTCAAGGTCTGTAAAACTAATTTGTTGACCTGATAATTGAGGGGTAGTTGTAGAGAGAGGATATACAATATCGACCAAAGCAATAGTGTCAGCCTGTGGAGTATTGCCTTTACCAGTATATAATTGATAGGCTAATTTATCTCCTACTACCTCTACACTATTTACAGGAATCATTTTATAGCGATTTTCCTGCCCACATAAAATCATATTCATCATACCACAACGAGGCACTTGTTGATTTTTACGCACCAAGATCATATCCTTTGCAAAACCCATTGGTTCCGTCGCAATTTCAAGCACTTGATCGTTTGCATTGGGCGTGGAATCGGGCGAAATAGGATATGCGAAAATAGCAATGAATACAGCCAAAGCAAGCACAATCATACCAACAACTGCTGGTTTATTTCGCATTAATCGCTGAAGGGCTTTTTTATTTGGAGAAATATATTGGGTCTTCTTTTGGCTCATATTGTGTATCGTCAGTGTGTATTGGTATCCATCATTACAAGGTTGTGTACAACGTCTTTATGAGTACTACCTAAATTCTAAAAAAATCATTTCACTTGTCTTCCTTTCCAACTAAATGATCCAAAGTTACCCCACCAACCGATAATTAAAATGTACAAGATATGTACAGGCTGACAAGGTAAAAATAAATACATTAGTTCTTTTCGTTGGAAAAAATGGCAACCGCTGCCCAAATATAGGAAATCCACTACGCATTTTACTAGAAACTGGATAGCAAACAAGAGAAGAAGTGAACTAGCTCCACATAATCCACCTATTAAAGAGATGGGTAAACTCAAATTAAATAGAAAAACGGCTCCTAAAGCCCAAGTAATGCGTTGATCTTCATACTTTGTTGATTTAGATGCCCAACGCAAACGTTGATTGGCAAAATCTCCTATTGTTTCTTGGGGGTAAGTGTACACAGTTGCTCCTAACGATTTCACAAAATGAGTTCCATTAGGATATTTTTGGGCGATTTTCGCCATCAGTAACATGTCATCTCCTGATGCAATATCGTCAATTCCTTTGAAACCACCTACTGCATAAAAAGCCTCACGTGTATATGCTAGGTTGGCTCCATTACACATACTTCCCAATTTCAAACGAATAGAAGCCCCCGTAGAAATAATCATCCCAAAAAAGTCGAGGGTTTGAAATCGCTGAAAAAAGGTTTGTTCGCCCACAAAACAGACAGGAGCCGCCATTAATTGGGTATGTTCATTGGCTTCATAATAACTGGCTAAGGTACTTAACCAATTTGGTTCCATTACGCAGTCGGCATCTGTTGTCACAATTAGTGTTTGTTCAGTACGTTCAATGGCTAATTCTATCGCTTTCTTTTTATAGGCATTCAGACGGATATGTGCGGGTAGGAGTTTCTCTAAACGTAGTAACTTTAGGTAGGGATACCGCTTTTGTAATGCCTCCACTAAGTCGGGCGTACTATCGGTCGAGTGGTCATCAATTACGATAATTTCTAGTAGTTCTTTGGGATATTGTTGATTAGCAACAGCATGCACACAGGCTTCTATAAACATCGCTTCATCGCGAGCAGGAATTAATACACAGATGCTGGTGCTGCCCACAAAATCAGGAGTGCGTTTCCATTCTTTTAGACGATGCCAGCCCACGATATAGGTAATTATCAAACAGGCATAAAAAAAGGCCAGCAGTAGCCCCATAAATATGTAGAAACTAAGCATAGCCCTTATTAAAATCAATTATTGTTTTTATACAGTACAGCACAATGCTTTTGTGCGGAACAATAGTACATAACACCTCTACTCTCCCTTTAAAATACTGAGATAATCTGGTTGATTCCATTGTAGTACCCCATTATGACTAAACACAAGCTCGCCCTCCTTATTGAGGATAAAGGTATGTGGGATATAAAAGATACCGAGTGTTTTAATATTTTGGTGAATTTTCAGATAGGTAAAGTCGTAGTTTCGTCTTTCTTTAAACCGCTTAATAACAGGAATATCTTCTTCTGAAACGGCTAGGAAAACAATATCTTCCCCTTCTAATTCCTTTTGGGCTTTATCCATCCACTTTTTATCCATAATACATTGCCCACACCAACTTGCCCAAAAATTGAGTACAACCCTTTTTCCTTTATAATTGCTCAGTGCTACTTTATTTCCTTCTAAATCTGTTAGATTTAGTTTTTGGATATTGATTGAATTGCGATTACAGGCTGGTAAGGCTAGTAAACTCACTCCTAATAAAGCAAAGACTAACCAAGTTGTTATTTGTTGATACATGTTTTCAAGTTATTCTTTTACCTCTTCAAAATCAATATATTCCTCGTCATCAAAACGTCGTTTGGAAATTTGTGGATTATTGGAAGGAGCTTGTCCAAAATCTTGTGTATAGTTGATTCCTTCTTGTGACTGCCCTGTGTAATTGGAGTGACTGTTATTTGCATTTTGCTGTTGTTGCATAAACATATCTCGTTGTTGTTTAATTTGCCGACTAATCGCAAATACGGGCAGAACGATACGAAAAATGAATTTGCCGAGATAATACACGACCAAAAAGATTATTAGAAATTTGATGATAGCTCCCATGATTGATTTTTTGCGTGGCTGTGTGATTGAAGGTAATGCCAGCATCACTCAACAACTGATTTGCGTGAGGGATAGTAGTGGTAGCTTGCCGAAGTAGAAAAGTAGTGAGGCTTGGACTAGCAGGGCTGACGAAGGAAGACACTGCTAGGACTTTAGCCGAACCCTTTTTCTAGGAGGCAACTACAAACGGATAGCCCGACCCCAATTGCCTCATCAAAACATGCCAGATTTGTTGTTGAGGGGCAAGCACAAGACATTGCCCCTATAAAACTTGTTATGTTTTGATGAGGCAGTTGGGGACACGCCCTAATAATACAAATTTAACAATAAAAAATGGGAATTGGTTTATACTAAAAAAGGTGGTCATCTATAAGAGACAACCACCCGCTTTAGCATTGGTTCATTTCTATTTATGAAGCTCCTGGGCTGCCAGTACTGCGGAAACCAACCTTTTTACGAGCCCCTAGTACCGCTTTACGCTTGTTATATTCCTCTACATCACTAAGTTCGATGGTGCGAAGTACTTGTTTGGTACGTTTGGCTGGCGGAATAGACGCTAAACGGAGATGTTGGTTTTTGACGACCTCTTCCACTGCTTTTACGACGACTCTTGCATTACCAAAGTAATCATCTTTGGTTTCGTATAGGTAATTGAAGTAACGCTCCAGATGCGCACGGGCTTCTTTTGTAATTTTGAGTTGCTCTTTCTTGAGGCTAAAGTCAAGAATTTCGAGCATATCTTTTACTTCAAAATCTTCGAATTCGAGGAAGCGGTCAAAACGAGATTTAAGTCCTGGATTGGACTCAATGAATTGCTTCATATTTTGTGGATAACCCGCAACAACTACTGAAAATTGTCCTTTTTGGTCTTCCATTCGTTTGATGAGGGTTTCGATAGCCTCACGCCCAAAATCATTAGGCCCAGCCTGCGATAGCGCATAAGCTTCGTCAATAAAAAGGACTCCACCAATGGCTTCATCAATCTTTTTGGCTGTTTTGATGGCTGTTTGTCCCACATAGCCTGCCACTAAGCTTTGTCGATCACATTCTACTAAATGTCCACGTTCTAGCACGCCTAATGCTTTGAATATCTTAGCGATAATACGTGCAACAGTAGTTTTACCTGTACCAGGATTTCCGACAAATACAGAGTGCAAGGAGAATTTATTCAGTACATCTTTATTCATTTCTTTATAGAAACGCACTAGTTTGACAAGCTCACCAATTTCATTTTTCACCCCTTCTAATCCGATTAAGGTATTCAGTTCTTTCATTGCCTCATCGAACATTGCCTCATCAATAGGAATATCTGGCAATTGTTTTTCTTTTGCTTTAAAGATTTGTTCGATGTCCTCGACAACAATGGTAGATAGTTCTTCTTGGCTTAGTCCGCGTGGGTTTTCGTTTTTCATTACTCGTAAGCCCAGATTGATTTTGGACTGATTGATGAGATTATTGACATAACGTGCATTTCCGAAGAAACGATCACGGGTACGATAAGCTTCCACAATTTTCTCGTATAAATAAGCTTTGCTTTGTGGGCTAAGAATAATATTTTGCTTCGAAGTGGTATATTCAGCGATGTCGGCTAATTCTTGTGGGAGGTAATCGGGAAAGTCGAACCACTGTGTAAAGCGCGATTTCAATCCAGGATTGGTATCCATGAAAGTACGCATTTCTTGTGGGTATCCTGCTACGATGACTGCTAAATCGCCCTTGCCATCTGACATTTCTTTGATCAGAATTTCGATCACTTCTCGTCCAAAATCTTTCGAATCGTCTTTGGCACGTGCTAAACTATATGCTTCATCAATAAATAGAATACCGCCTCTAGCTTGTTTGATTGCCTCTTTTACTTTAGGAGCAGTTTGTCCGATATACTCACCAACTAAATCAGCACGATCTACTTCATGTACGTGTCCTTTTGATACTAGCCCCATTTGCTTATAAATTTTACCTAGCATTTTGGCAACGGTGGTTTTACCTGTACCAGGGTTTCCTGCAAAAACGGTATGTAAGCTAATATTTTGTTGTTGTTCGTATCCTTTTTCGACTCGAATTTTCAAGAATTTGAGATATTCGGCGTATTCTTTAACTCGTTTTTTGATAGAGGTAAGCCCGATTAGGTCATCAAGTTCTTTGATGACTGATTCAAAATCTTGTGGTTCACTAATTCCAGCAGGGATAATCTTGGCTCCTGTGCCAGGAATATAAGCTTCGCTCATTCCTTCTTCAAAAGTATCACCTACTTCAAAAGGGAGTACTGATACCAGATTATCCATGAAAACGACCTCTAGGGTATATTTGTCGGGGAACCAGCTACCATAGTCATTGGAGCCCCATCCAGATGTGACGGTAATAATATCGTCATTGGTGGGTTGTATTTCAATGAGTTCTACGGTTTTGCCTTTGAGTTGGTGTGCGTCATTGTAAAACATAAAGCACAACTCACAATTCCACGGTTTGTCTTTTACTAAGTTTTGGAAGGTAAATTCTACAAAGGCATATCTTGTCTCTGCGGCATCAAATGCTTTGTAATACTTTCGGTCAGCTTCTATGACATTCGTGTTAGGCCCCTCGTATAATTTGAGTGACTTTACCGCAAAGTAGGGATTATTATCTTCGGTAACTAGTCCGACACTTTCAATGAAGAATTTTTCGGTAGCGACTAGTTTTCCATCTATATAGGCTTCCCATTCATAGGCTCCTGGTTTCCAGTAAAAGCCTGGTTTCTTATTTCCCCAAGCTTGGTGAATATAGCAGGTATTAACCTCTTTACTCACGAGTTTATCTACTTCCAGATTACAGAGTTCTTTCCGTGTACCACCATTTTCAGGTAGTCCATAAGCTCTAAGACTTACATGCACCGTCCAATCTCTTTCATCGAAGAGTTTATTATAAAAGGATAATTCGACATAGATAAAAGAGACTTCTTTTCTATCGAATACTTGACGGTACTTTTTCTTGCTGTTAGCCAGCCATTCGTTTGAACCGTAAACCTTTAGATCTTTGATTTTATATGCAGCAAACAAGATGATAGTCTTTAGATGATAAAAAGATAATTATGCCTTCTTATTACTTTTGAGTTAACGTAAGATAATTCTAAATAGTTGCGAAAAGAACCACTTACTTTGTTAGTCTCGTTACATTCTTCATGTATTAGTAAAGTGGAAAGAATAGTTAGCGGCTTTTCTTAGTCATTGAGTTGTTAACAGGCTCTGTACTTATGATACATTAAGTTAATAAATGTTTAAGTAAGCCATACATTAGGGAAGTTATTGTCCTATAATTGTCGATGCCCTCTGCTTCAATTAATCATTTCCTCTCCCCTTCTATTTGAAATACTAAATGTACTATATAAAATAATGTAACGAATTTTAACCACTACTAGCACAAGCTTAAAAGGTAAAATTACGTCTATTGGTAAATCAAAAAAAGTGCCTTAATTCCTATTTCTAAAGGATTTAATAGGAAACAGAACATAAGTTGTCGAAAATAGTTTAACAATCGAATTCTCACTTATAAAAAAGCAACACAAAAGCATCGCTAATGCAATAACAAACAAAGCATTACTTATTAACAAAAACAACTAATCGTAAAAAATCACTCTAAGAAAATAAAATTCTTTTTTTGTCATGTGGTTCTGTTATTTCCTGTCATATTGGCAGCAAGCGACTATTTCACATAACACCATCTGATATATTTGACACCATCTTAGAGCTTATATCTTTTTCGTGCTTTTTATTTTTTAGTTGTTAGTTATTTTTTCTTTTTCAATAGAAAAGGTATCTTTAATATGAATGCAATTACATTCTTCATACCAAATTAAGAAATTTTGTCACAATCTCAACCATTTGCCATTACAGAGGGTGTACTTGTAAGTGTTTTGAATGCTTATGCGCCAAGAGCCTCTAACCCTCGCGAGGATCGTTATTCGTTTGCTTATCAAATTACGATTGAAAATCAGACTCCTTTTTCTATTCAATTATTGCGAAGGCACTGGCATATTGTGGATGCTTATGGTGAACGGAGAGAGGTAGAAGGGGAAGGCGTAGTTGGGGAACAGCCGATATTACGTCCACAAGGAGGGTATCAATATGTTTCTGGCACTCATTTTACAACCAGTATTGGGAAGATGTATGGTCGTTACTTAATGCAGCGGGTAACCGATCAGCGGAATTTTTGGGTAAAGATTCCAGAATTTGTAATGGAAGCACCCATTATATTAAATTAGTATTGATCTTCTTCTTCACTTATTAGATTTACTTTCTTTTTTTTTATTTCTAGGAAGTCATAAACGAGTGTTTCGGCCTCTTTTTTGGCTTTATCAATATCATCATTAAGTAATATCATATCGAAAAAAGGAGCAAATCCCAATTCGATGGCAGCTTTTGACAATCGCTTTTTTAAGCTTTCAGGCGTTTCTGTGTTTCTAGATTTCAGTCGTTCTTCAAGGGCATTGATGGATGGTGGTTGTACAAAAATAGCTAAGGCCCTTGTTCCATATTCCTTTTTAATATTTAAGGCTCCTTCCACATCTACATCAAAGATGACATTTTTACCTTGCTTCAGTAATGATTCCACTTCGGATTTAAGGGTTCCGTAGAAGTTACCATCATAGACTTCTTGCCACTCAAGAAATTTATCCTCTTTGGTACGTTTTACAAACTCTTCTTTCGAAAGAAAGTAGTAGTCTTTTGCATGCACCTCAGCTCCTCGTTTATTTCTAGTTGTTGCAGACACTGAAAAGCAAAGGTTATCTAACCTTTTTAATAAGTGTCTTACCAGTGTTGTTTTGCCAGCTCCAGATGGTGCGGCAAAAATAATTAGTTTAGCCTCCACAATTTGATGAGATTGGTCAATAAATAAGTGGCTATCAGCTTTGACAATATGTATGCTAATACATACATAGGTTTAGCTATAAGTAAAGAAGAATAAATAACTAAGGCCATAATGCTGACTACCTTGTCGCTATTCAGCGTTGTAAAGCCTCGCCGATGCGCTGCATCGCCTACGTTTGACGCCTTGACTAACAACAAGCTAGTGTCACATTATGACCTCATTTCTTTTTTCATCTTTACTAAAAAGGACATTCTCTAATATTTTTCATCTGTTCGGTAAAGATACTATTTTTAATAGATAGTTAACAATCATTTAATTATCTATGTAATAATAAGTAAAGAAAAAGATCACATAATATTCATCACTTGTTCTTTCATTTTTTCTAGTTCATCCTTCATTTGTACGACTAACTCTTGGATAGGGGCATAATTGGCTTTTGCTCCTATGGTATTAATTTCTCGACCAATTTCTTGACAAATAAATCCAAGTTTTTTGCCTTTAGTAGTAACATTAGCCGTTTTTATTTCCTTTTCGAAGTATTGACAGTGGCTTCTCAGCCTTACCACTTCTTCATTAATATCTAGTTTTTCTAGGTAATAAATCAATTCTTGTTCAAAACGATTTTCATCTACTTTTTCGGCACCAAGACTTTCTTGTAAATTATCCCAAATTTTTTGTCGTAATTTTTCGGCACGTTTAGGGGCCATTTCTTCTAAGGTGATGAGATGATTCACAATTTGTTTATTATGTTTTAGCAAATCCTTTTGCAAGGCATTCCCTTCATTAGCTCTAAATGTGTTGAATGCCTCTGTTGCTTGCTTGACCGTTTGTTCAACAATTGCCCACTCCTCTTTTGAGCATTCGGTAGCATCTTGACGTGTGACATCTGGCAATCGCATAATGACGGTCATGGCATCTACGGCTGTTAATTCTAATTCGTTGGTAATAGCCGTTAATTCTTTATAATAGGCTTTAATAACATCTCTATTAAGGGTATAGTTTTGGTTGGATGCCGTCCCTTCCGTTACGATGGTCACGTCCACTTTACCCCTCATAGCTCGTTCTTTGAGTATTTTTCGTAGCAGTAGCTCTTGGCTTTTATACTTATTAGGTAAACGCAAATTGATGTCTAAATAACGACTATTTAGTGCTTTAATTTCAACAATGATATTTAAATCTTCAAAAACGTGGGATGCTTTACCGTAACCCGTCATAGAATAGATCATAGCTATCTTTTCATTTTAATAAGCATTATACACATTTGCCAAACCCGCATAAATACTCGTGAATTATCATTTTTTTGTCTGATGACTTACTAGGAACACACCTGTAAAGATCATGATAGCGGCAACTACTTTGAGTAGTGAGAGACTATCTTTTCCAAAACTAATCGCAATCAGACTTGCAATAACTGGCTGCGTGTAAATATACGTACTTACAACCGAAGCATTTACTTTTTGCAGGGCATAAATATTGAAAAGATAGGTAATAAAGGTTGTTGCAACCACTACATAAATCACACATAACCATATAAAACGTGGAAACGTATGCCATTGAATGTCTGAAAACTCTTGCCAACCAAACGGAAGTACGAACAAAAATCCAAAAAAGAAAACCCATTTGACGATTGTAAATGGGTGGTAGCGCGCCATTAGTGGTTTGACTAGCACTAAATAAAGGGCATAAGAACTTGCATTGATAAAAACAAACAAATCTCCTAAACGGCTACTGTCGCCAAGGCCACCTCCACTACTTCCCCACCAAATAATTAAACCTGCTCCTAAGCAACCAAGAAACACACCAAACATTTTTCGAGCAGTAATTTTCTCTTTTATGATGATGGCAGCCATAATTAGCACTAAAATTGGTGTAGTAATCATGATTAGCGACGCATTGATGGGTGCTGTCATAGATAGTCCCTTAAAAAACATGAGTTGATTAATGGCGACTCCAAACAAGCCACAAGCAATTAACATGCCCCAGTCTTTTGTTTCTATTTTTTTGTGAATTAGCCCTGATCTGATACGCGAAATAAACGCATGAAACAACCAAAATAAACAAAGGGCAAAACTTACCCGAAGGACAATAAATCCGAAAGGTTGAATATAGGTGGGCATCACCTCTTTTGCAATGACATAATTGGCTCCATAAATTAAATTGACAATGATTAATGCCAAATGAGCCTTTACAGTTTCGTTCATATCATAAAGGTAGCGCAAAATGACAAGTTTGAGTGATTTTTTTGCCGCTTATCATTGTATAAAAAGGGGGAATCACTAGCTTTGTAAAACCTGACAATATTATGACAATTCCCTTTTATTTTAGTTCATTTCATAATTCTTAACATGATCGGTCTTCAAAGACAAATAACCAAGCATATATTAATGATACGCCCTTATCGTTTCGACCTGAATGAAGAAACGATGGGATCTAATGCATTTCAACAACAAAACCGTGAGGAAACTAGTGATAAAATTCAGCAAAAAGCTTTAAAAGAGTTTGACAACTTTGTATCAAAGCTAAAAAAAGCAGGCATTCACGTTATTGTTGTTGAAGATCACCCTAAGCCCTTTACTCCTGATGCTATTTTTCCGAATAATTGGATTTCATTTCACGATGATGGCCAGGTGATCGTATATCCGATGGAAGCACCTAGCAGACGAGCTGAACGACGTATGGATATTGTTGTTGATTTAAAAACTAAACATGGATTTACTGTTGACAATGTTGTAGACATCGCCACAGATAATGAAGCGAGTGCTTTATTTTTAGAAGGAACAGGTAGTTTAGTACTTGATCACCTTTCAAAAAAAGCATACGCTTGTCTATCTACCCGTACTAATAGTAAAGTTTTAGCACAATGGAGTGAGCTTACAGGCTATCAACCCATTTCCTTTACTGCCCTTGATCAACATAAACAGCCTATTTATCACACGAATGTATTAATGTGTATAGGGGTTGATTTTGCCATTATTTGCTTAGAGGCGATTAACAATGCCGTAGAACGCGAAATGGTGGTTCGTGAATTGGCTTTGAGTGGACGTGAAATTATTACATTAAGTTTTGAGCAAATGAATGCTTTTGCAGGCAATATGTTGCAGCTTGAAACAAGTAAAGGGAAGCGCATACTCGTTTTGTCTAAGGCTTCTTATGATGTACTTCGTCCGGAACAATTGGCCATACTTCAAAAATATAATGATCGCTTATTACCCATTTCTATTCCTACCATTGAGAAATATGGCGGGGGTAGTGTCAGGTGCATGATGGCAGAGGTTTTTTTGCGTAAGGGATAGTAACGGTAGCTTGGCGAAACAGCCGCTTTGTGAAGCAAGGACTAGCGGGGCTGACGAAGGAAGACACCGCTAGAACTATGCTGAACTAGTGGCTGTGAGCCAACTACAAGTGGATAGCCCGACCTTTTTTCGCTTCGTGCCTGTCGATGCATATATGCATTGATAGGCGAGGCGAAAAAAGGATACGCCCATAAAATGAGTTATTATGTCTGGAATAATAGAGTAGTTGTAATACTTCCCTTAAAAAACTTATATTAGATGTGAATTTGCTTTCATTTTACACACACGATTTTCACATCATGAAACGACATCCTTTACTTCTTCTTTTTTTGCTAGTTAGCCCTTTCTTTTTACGAGCGCAAGCCCCTTGCGGCACCACTAAAATTCTGGAATATCTGGAAGAGTATGAACCTGATTTTGTAGAACGACGCGCGGAAATTGAAAAAGCAACCACTGATTATTATATTCAAATGGCTGAGAAGGATGGAAGTAATCAAGCAACGATCACTATTCCTGTTGTTTTTCACGTATTGTATAAAACAGCCGAACAAAACATTCATGATTCGCTTATTTATAGTCAAATGGATGTATTGAATGAAGATTATTCGGGTTTGAATGTGGATATTGCAAATGTGCCTGATTATTTTGAAGATGTAGTAGGCACTGCTAATATTGAGTTCTGTTTGGCTTCTCGTGATCCTAATGGTAATCCGACTACGGGTATTACGCGTACCGAAACAAATCGTATTAATTTTCCAAATTTAGATGCATCGGGCGGGTTTGAAAGTTTTACACCGATGCATTTCACCTCTGAAGGTGGCTTGGATGCTTGGGATACCAAACAGTATTTGAATATATGGGTTTGTAATATTGCAACCTCTAGTACCTTAGCTTGGGCTTATTTGCCAGGGGCAGATGCGCGCGTAGATGGTATTGTGTGTAGATATGACTATGTAGGACGGCCTTCTATTGCTGGTGAACCCTACTCGCTAGGTAGAACGATGACACATGAGGTAGGGCATTGGCTCAATCTTTTTCATACGTTTGATAATGATGGGGGGAATACTTGTAGCCAAGATTATATAGCTGATACGCCTACCCAAAGAGCTGCTAATTTTGGTTGCCCTAGTTTTCCGCGATCTAGCTGTAATAATTATAGTGATATGTATATGAACTATATGGATTATACGGATGATGACTGTGGAATTATGTTTACCAAAGGGCAGGTAAAACGAATGGAAGCAGCTTTGGCGACTATTCGTAAAGGGATTTTAAGTTCAATAGGTTGTGCGGCTCCTGCTAATAACGATGCACAAATAAGCGATTTTATTTCTCCTACTGTTGATAATTGTTTATTTACTGATATTCCCATTTTTGTGGAATTCGGAAATAAAGGTAACAAACCCCTTACTTCACTTCAAATTCATTATCAAATAGATGGAGGAGCCACTAATATTTATGAATGGACAGGCGAATTGGCACCGTATCAATCGGAACCTGTGATTGCTGGCTTTGCTTCTCTTGAACCAGGTTTGCATCAACTAGTAGCTTATACTTCAATGCCGAATGGCGAAATGGACGCTAATCCTGTACAAGATACCCTAAAACGCTCTTTTTATGTGGGGGATGGTGTTCAGGCTCCTTATTTTGAAGATTTTAGTGAACTTTATACTGATAATGCTTGGACAATTGTGGATTCAGATGAGGCAGTACCCTGGCATTATATTACGAATGTGATTAATAGCGACTCTACAATCAATGGGGCGATGGCTGTCAATCATTATTTTCACGTTTTCTTTGATGGCGTTGGTTCTTATGATGACCTTGTCTCTCCTAATATTGATCTTCGCTTGATGAATGATCCTTATTTGGTGTTTGATTATAGTTATCATTTTAACCGCACTAATGAAGATGAGTTGCAAATTTTTGTATCTAAAGATTGTAACCAAACACAAGACTTGGTTTACCACAAGAAAGGAGATAGCTTGAGTACACGTCGTTTTCCCGTCATACTCGAAGCAGAAGACTGGGCGCGCGATACCGTTGATTTATCGGCTTATGCAGGCGAGTCTATTATTCTTACTTTTAGAACGACTTCGGCAGGTGGAGCTTGGTTATTGCTAGATAATATCTTAGTGGATGGAATTCCTTTCGCATCAGGAATAAGTAATATGCCTAGCCCTAGTATCACAATGAACGTATTTCCTAATCCATGTAACAGCAATCAACCTGTTTGGCTACACTTAGAAAGTCAGCAAACTAGTACAGGTATGTTGCGCTTAATTAGCATCAATGGTCAAGAAGTATTTTTACAGCCTGTTTCTTTAAATGGAAGTAAACAAAGGCTTCCTATTTCTTTCAAGGGTATTCAATCAGGACTGTATTTATTGGAGCTAATAGATGATACAGGAAATAGAATGATAGAGAAAATAAACCTTACAGAATAACAAATCGCCTCCAATAAATCTTATTTTAATTTGTAGCTTGACTAATTCTAATCAAGTTATAAAAACAACTACAAACCACTATTAACCAACCTAAAACACATACTTATTTAACACCAACAAATTTTACCAAGCGCATTTATTAAAAAAACAACTCATCTATTTTGTTTATTATTTGAATTGGACTATTTTTTGTTGCCCCTGACATAGTATCAAGTTATCAACAACACTGT
>JAHDCM010000020.1:8879-16036 GCA_020629895.1 Bacteroidota bacterium | reverse complement strand
TCATCGCTGGTGGTTTACTTGTATTACAATTTACTACTGATGCCGCCCCCTCAACACTTTCTCGACCTCCTCCAAAGTATGTCCCTTTGCCGCTAATAACACCAAATAGTGATACATCAAATCGGCTGCCTCACCAAGAAAAAGCTCCTTATTATCATCTTTAGCCTCAATTACCAACTCTACTGCCTCCTCTCCTACTTTTTGAGCAATCTTATTCATCCCTTTTTGAAATAAATGGCTCGTGTATGAAGATTCGCTAGGATTTTCCTTTCGTGCTTGAATAATCTGTTCCAAAGAATCAATAAACCGAGTTGTTTCATTCGCTTCTTGAAAACAAGTATCACTTCCCGTATGGCAAACAGCTCCTAGCGGCTTCACCTTAATGAGCAAAGTATCTTTATCACAATCCAAGCGTATTTCCTCCACTAGCAAAAAATTACCCGACGTTTCGCCCTTTGCCCACAAGCGTTGTTTGGTACGGCTATAAAAACACACCTTACCCTCTTGAATGGTTTTTTCTAAAGCCTCAGCGTTCATATAACCTAGCATTAGTACTTTATCTGTGTGTGTATCTTGAATAATACAAGGCACTAGCCCATTTACCTTTTCAAAGTCAATGGTTTCTATCTGGAAAGTAATTGGTGTCATAACCGAATGGGGATTTGTTGTTGGTGTAAATAAGCTTTTAAATCTGGAATATTGATTTCGCCGAAGTGGAAGATACTAGCAGCAAGGGCTGCATCCACTTGCCCTTGTTCAAAGGCATCTTTGAAATGCGGCATCGTACCCGCCCCACCAGAGGCAATGATGGGTATTTGTAACTGCTCACTCAACTGGCGCAGAGCATCATTGGCAAAGCCCTGTTTGGTACCATCATGATTCATGGAGGTAAAAAGAATTTCACCTGCTCCTAAGTCTTGTGCTTCTTTTGCCCACTCAAACAATGTTTTTTCTGTACGTGTACGGCCGCCACTTAGATATACGATCCACTCGCCCGCTTCTTGTTTTGCATCAATAGCAAGCACAATGCACTGGCTACCAAATCGCTTGGCTAAATCGTTTATCAGTTGTGGGTTTCGAAAGGCAGCAGAGTTAATGGCTATTTTATCGGCTCCTGCTTCTAGTAACATGGCTACATCTTCAACAGAACGCACCCCTCCTCCAACTGTAAATGGAATATCAAGGTGGCGCGCAATTTGGCGGACAAGCTCACGCAACGTATCGCGTTTCTCGTGAGTAGCCGTGATGTCTAAAAATACGAGCTCATCGGCTCCTGTTTGGCTGTATTTTTTTGCCAATTCTACTGGATCGCCCGCATCGCGTAATCCTACGAAATTGATACCTTTGACTGTTCGGCCGTCTTTGATGTCAAGGCAGGGAATAATGCGTTTTGCTAACATAGTTATTGATAAAAACGTTGAATCGCTCCTAAATCGGCAATATCTATCGTTCCTTCGTAAATGGCTTTACCAATAATCACTCCTTCACAACCCAATTCATTAAGGGTGTGAATATCTTGAAGTGAGGTGACACCACCACTAGCAATAAGTTGCAGTTTAGGAAATTGTTTTATTATTTTTTGATACAGCGTGACTGCGGTACCTTGTAGTTTACCATCTTTTGAAATATCGGTACAGATAACCGTTTTAACTCCTTCGTTGATATAACTTTCAAGGAAGTTAAACAGCTCCAATTCACTTTGTTGTTGCCAACCATTAATGGCAATATAGCCCTTGTTAGTATCAGCCCCTAAGATAATTTTATCGGCACCATAAGTTTCTAACCAACTTAAAAACAAGGGGCGATTGGTTACAGCAATAGAGCCGACCGTTACTTGTTTGGCTCCACATTCAAAAGCAAGTTCTAAATCTTTTTCGGTTTTCACTCCCCCCCCAAAATCAATGTGCAGATTGGTATGTGTAGCTATCTCTTTTAGTGTTTTAGCATTTACAATATTGCCTGCTTTTGCTCCATCTAAATCAACGATGTGTAGCCATTTGATGCCTGCTTGTTCAAAAGATTTTGCTATGGCAAGCGGATCATTACTGTATTCTTTTTTTTGCTGATAATCACCTTGTGTAAGGCGTACACATTTGCCATCAATTATATCAATGGCAGGTATCAGTTTGGTCATAAATCAAGAAAGTTTTTAAGGATGTTATGTCCCCAATCACCTGACTTTTCAGGATGAAATTGTGTGGCAAAAAAATTAGCTTTTTGGATCGCAGCACTAAAAGGAATTATGTGACTCGTTTTCGCAGTAGTAAATTTGCCAATTTCGAGGTAATAACTATGTACGAAATAAAAATAAACTTGCTCTGGAATGCCGTTAAATAACGCGCCGTTTAATTGCTGAATGGTATTCCATCCGACATGTGGCACTTTGTAGCGAGAGCTGGGAGGGAACAACTTCACTTTTTGCGCAAAGATACCTAAACATTTTGTATTTCCTTCTTCCGAATAACTACTCATTAATTGCATGCCTAAACAGATCCCTAATACAGGTTGCGTTAATTGCGGAATCAAGCTTGCTAAACCTTTTTTGTGTAGGTATTTCATCGCAGAAGAAGCCTCTCCTACACCTGGAAAAATCACCTTGTCGGCTGCCTGTATTATGGCTAGGTCATCAGTAATAACTGGCTGCACCCCTAAGCGTTCTAGTGCATGACTTACCGAGCGAATGTTTCCTGCATTATATTGAATGATAGCGATATTCATGTTTTATAGTAATCCTTTGGTAGTTGGTAATTGATTAGAGGACACATCGCGTCGAATAGCCATTTTGATGCTTTTGGCAAAGGCTTTAAAAATGGCTTCAATTTTATGGTGTTCATTCTCCCCTTCTGCTTTGATGTTTAAGTTACACTTCGCAGCATCCGAAAAAGATTTGAAGAAGTGTATAAACATTTCAGTAGGCATTTCGCCTATTTTTTCTCGTTTAAAAGTAGCCTCCCAAACAAGCCAATTACGCCCTCCAAAGTCAATAGCAACTTGTGCTAGGCAATCATCCATTGGCAGGCAAAAACCATAGCGTTCGAGGCCTCTTTTATTGCCTAATGCTTCATAAAAAGCCTGCCCTAGTACAATGGCAGTATCTTCGATAGTGTGGTGTTCGTCAATGTGCAAGTCTCCTTTTACCTGAACAGTCAGATCACAACCAGAGTGCCGTGCTAACTGGTCAAGCATGTGATCGAAGAAACCGAGACCTGTATGGTTATTTGCCTGCCCTGTTCCGTCAAGCGATAGACTGACTTGAATATCAGTTTCTTTGGTTTGTCGGCTCACAGTTGTTTGTCGTGGCGTTTCCCGCAATAATTGATAAATATCCCTCCAACTGGTAGTACATAAAGCACAGGTATTTTCAAGATTGGCAGTGGTAATTAATGATTTATCTTCGTTGATAAATATCCCTTTTGCTCCTATATTTTTAGCGAGTTGGACATCACTTACTCGATCCCCTACTACATACGAATTAGTTATATCATAGTTTTCATTTAGATAAGGGATTAATAAGCCAATTTCTGGCTTACGCGTGGGAGAATTATCTGCGGGAAAACTGCGATCAATCAATACTTCTTTGAAGTTAATCCCTTCTTTTGCAAACGCATTAAGCATTTTATGGTGTGCTGGCCAAAAGGTATCTTCTGGAAATGAATCGGTTCCTAACCCATCTTGGTTGGTGATCATAAGCAGTTCATAGTCCATTTCTTGGACAATCTTAGCGAGGTATTGAAACACTTTGGGGTAGTATTCCAATTTTTCAAGCGAATCAATCTGTTCGTCTTCGGGTTCGAGAATGAGCGTGCCATCTCGATCTAATATCAGTAACTTTTTCATGGTTTTAATTTATTGGTTACAGTAACTATTTCTTGTAACTGCACATTGGTTTCTTGACTATTGACATTCATTGTTTTTAATATCCTTACTAATTCCTCATTTTCTTTAGGGGTGCCTACTGTTATTCTTAAACATCCCTCACAAAGAAATTGTGTAGAGCGATTACGCACAATTACCTCTTGCGTTAATAAATAGTTGTAAATAGCTAGTGGATGATCCATTTTCACCAGTAAAAAATTAGCATCCGAAGGATATACCTTTTGTACAAAAGGAAGTGTATTTAGTTCATTTTCCAGATACTTACGTTGCTCTTTTATTGTTGCAATTTGTGTTTGCACTTTTTCTTTTTCTTGTAATGCTTTTAGAGCAACTTGCTGGGTAAGTTGATTTACATTATAAGGTGGTTTTACCTTATTGAGCAACTCAATAATACTCGGATTGGCATAAGCCATTCCTAATCGAATACCTGCTAATCCCCAAGCTTTAGAGAAGGTTTGTAAGATAACGATATTGTTATATTTTTCTAGTAACTCAATGCACGATGCCCCTTTAGCAAAGTCGATATAGGCTTCATCAATGACGACTATGCCTGTAAAACCTTCTACTAACAGTATGATACTTTCTAAGGGCATTTGATTACCAGTAGGATTGTTGGGACTACAAATAAATAATAATTTGGTATTGGGGCTATCTTGCCTCAATATTGCCTCCACATCTGGCTCAAAATTGCCTTTCAAGGGAACCTCTTTAATAGCAATATTAGCAATATCAGCACTGACTTGATACATCCCATAAGTCGGTGGAAGTGTAATGATACTGTCTTGTTGAGGTTCACAAAAGATCCGCATTAACAAATCAATTGCCTCATCACTGCCATTACCTAAAAAGATATTATCAACATTTACTCCTTTCTGAGTAGCTATCACTTGTTTTAGTTGTTCTTGTAATGGGTCAGGATAGCGGTTTAAGTTATTACTAAACGGATTCTCATTAGCATCTAAAAATACCCTAGCAGTTCCTTTATACTCTTTACGAGCAGAGGAATAAGGTTTTAGGTGAAGAATATTGGAACGGACGAGAGAACTGATTGAGGGATTGAGGGATTGAGGGATTGGAGGATTGAGGGATTGGAGGCGTATGTTGACAGCGTTAGCGTGTGCTTGGAGTTGTTCAGCTTCCGCCATTGTTACGACAGTAGGGCCGAGTTGTTGCATCCCTTCAGGCGTAATTTGCTGATAAGTAATTTTTTTAACAAAAGAATCAAGTGAAACGCCACTATAAGCGCGTGCAAAACCATTAGTAGGTAGGGTGTGGTTGGTGCCAGAGGCGTAATCTCCTGCCGATTCGGGCGTATAATTTCCAATAAAAATAGACCCTGCATTCTCGACTTGATCAGCTAATTGATTA
Organism: Bacteroidota bacterium; assembly: GCA_020629895.1. Lineage (GTDB taxonomy): Bacteria > Bacteroidota > Bacteroidia > Chitinophagales > UBA2359 > JAHDHP01. The sequence goes on along the minus strand of JAHDCM010000020.1, from coordinate 10,792 downwards.
GCCGTTTTGGTAGCAATAATTAGATGTTCAGGAGCATAAGCATTGATAATATTAAGAGCCTCCGCTTCTTCATTGACTACAATGGCGACACTATTTTGTAAACAAGCACGAGCAATCTCTTGGCGTGGTAGGCTCTGGACTTGTTTTTCTATCTCAGCAAGTACCTCTTGTACAAAATCTTTTGAGTAAGCAACTAGGATTACCTGACTATCAGTTCCGTGTTCTGCTTGAGACAGTAAGTCGGCTGCTACAAAGTTAGGATAAGCAGTTTCGTCAGCTACTACCATCACTTCCGATGGCCCTGCTGGCATATCAATCGCTATCCCCTCTTGACTAACAATTTGCTTGGCAATAGTTACATAAGCATTCCCTGGGCCAAATATTTTATATACAGCCTCCACTGTTTCTGTACCATAAGCCATTGCTCCAATGGCCTGTACTCCGCCTATTTTGTATATTTTTTGAATACCAGTGAGTTGAGCAGCGTAGAGAATAGCAGGATTGACACTACCATCTTTTTGAGGAGGCGTACACATCATGACCTCCTTACAGCCTGCTATCTGTGCAGGAATACCCAACATAAGAACTGTTGAGAACAGTGGTGCTGTGCCTCCAGGAATATATAACCCTACTTTATTGATTGGTTTATTTTTTCGCCAACAAAGGACACCAGGCATTGTTTCGATAGCTGCTCCACCTTGGTCTTGTGCTTTGTGAAAACGATAAATATTTTGATAGGCTGTTTGAATAGCTGCCTTGAGTTGAGGACTTACTTGTTGAACCGCCTCCTCTATATCCACTTGACTAACCATCACATTTTCTAGCTCTACTTGATCAAATAATTTGGTATAGGATTTTACTGCCTCATCCCCTCTTCGCCTCACCTCCTCTAAAATTGCTTTTACAGGCTCTTCCAATTGTTTTAGGTTGGCAGCAGGACGTTGTAAGATTTCGAATAGCTGCTGCTTATCTGGTTGCTGATATATATTCATAGAACTGCTTTTTAAAGGAGATTATACAATCATTTTTTCGATAGGAATCACTAAAATTCCCTGCGCACCTATGGCTTTAAGTTGGTCGATAACCTCCCAAAACTGCCTCTCCTCCACTACCGAATGCAAGGCACTCCATCCTTCTTCTGCTAGGGGAATGATTGTGGGGCTTTTCATACCAGGAATAATTGATTTGATTTTTGGGATAGCCGTATTTGGTGCATTCAATAAAATATACTTGCTACTTTCTGCTTTTTTAACTGCTTGAATGCGGAATAACAGTTGATCAAGAATGGCTTGCTTTTCAGGGGCTAGTTGTGTTTGTTTAATCAATACCGCCTCTGATTGCATAATGACCTCCACCTCTTTCAAGCCATTACTAAATAGTGTACTTCCAGAACTAACGATATCACATACTGCATCTGCTAATCCAATGCTAGGAGCGATTTCTACTGAGCCACTTATTTTATGAATTTCGGCCTGTACATTTTGTTGTTGGAGATAATTGATCAGTATTTGTGGATACGAAGTAGCTATTTTTTTACCTTCAAAAAAGCTTATATCTGTATAAGTAGCTGTTTTGGGAATAGCTAAGGAAAGCCGACAAGCTGCAAAACCTAGCCGAGTAGAAATGGCTACCTGCTTTTGAGCTTCTAGAACTACATTTTCTCCTAATATTCCTATATCGGCTATTCCATCTTCTACATATTGTGGAATATCATCATCACGAAGATTAAGGATTTGTATGGGGAAATTAGTGGCGGGAGAGAGCAATTTCCCTCCACCATTTTTAATTTTTATACCGCATTCTTTCAAAAGTTGTTTTGAAGCATCGCTCAATCTTCCTGATTTTTGGATGGCAACTTTTAATATTGCTGTTTGCATGTTGACTAGTATTTTGAATGTGTTATTAATCTTATT
>JAHDCM010000020.1:0-8779 GCA_020629895.1 Bacteroidota bacterium | reverse complement strand
TCAAATTTATTATTAATAATGCGGTAAAACAAAAAAAGTTTAGAATAATTGCATTTTTTTTTGATCTTTTCTGATTTATGGAACTCTAAGCCACCTATTAAAGTTAGGTAGGTAGTGAAAGTGAATGAGCGAGCGGTTGGGTGTATTTTATACCCAGCCGCTCTATTTTTTTTATAGCCCTCCTAATAAGTATAATAACATACAAGCTGCCATTACCAACATCATACTATTTTCGATAATTGTTACAGTGGTCATTGGCAAGTTAAATACTGTTCCTAAACAAGCACATTTAATTTCCCGTTTATCCATCACACTACTCACTACACCTATGGTACCAATAGCCACAATGATTAACGTGAACATATTCGTTAATACAGGTTGAATACCTGTAAAATACAAGACTCCTAAACTCAACTCAATAAAGGGGTAGATATACCCATAGATTGGCACTTTGCGGGCGATAGGATCGTACATGCTGAATGAATTAGCAAAACCTCTAATATCCAACATTTTGAAAAAGGAGAAGGCCAAGAAAAAACCTGCCATATAATACCGCATCATTAGCATCAAATTCCAATTATTGGTATTGAAAGCCACTAAAATAACGATACCTAAGATATAGCCCAAAATAAGTACTAGTGGTTTGAAAGTCGCCCATGCAATAGTTGGCTCCTCCTCGACTTCATTACTGATTGGTTTGGTCGTTTTATTTTCCTTTGGTTTTTCTTCTAATTTATAATCTCCCACTTTCCCCAAAAACGTATTTAACTCTCCTATTGGGATGGGTGTACTTGTTTCAAAACCTAGAATAGGTGGCTGTAAAGATACTTTTACCTCATTGACACCTGGGATGGAAGCGATGGCACTTTGTACGCGTGCTACACAAGCTCCACAGTGCATACCATTTATTTTGAAGGATTGTTGTACCATAGAATAAATAATAACTAATTTGATGAGAAAGCTAAAGCGTTATTTCAAGAACAAAATGATATAACAATAGTTGTATTATTGGTTTATCTGCTACCTTTGCGTGCAAGTACTCAGTAAAGATACGAATTATTCGCTATGTTATATTTTTATTTAAAAGCCCTTCACATTATTGGATTTGTAAGCTGGTTTGCAGGCTTATTTTATTTAGTTCGTCTTTTTATTTACCATGTGGAAGCCAATGATCGTGCTGTGGAGGAGCGGAAGGTCTTACAAGAAGCATTTGAATTGATGGCTTTGCGCTTGTATAATATCATTATGACGCCCGCAATGGTAGTGACACTCATTTGTGGATTTGGGATGATTGGGTATAACCCAGCAGTATTTCAGTCTTGGTTACATATCAAACTCACCTTTGTTGCTTTGTTGGTTGTCTATCATTTTTACAACCGTCATATTTTGCGGAAATTACAAAACAAACAAGCTACCTTTTCTTCCTATCAATTCCGTTTATGGAATGAAATTGCAACACTCTTTCTTATTGCGATTGTTTTGATTGCGGTGTTCAAAAATACGTTAAACTTTATAACCGCATTTTTTATATTACTTGGAGTAATGATTGCCTTGTTTTTAGGGGTTCGAATATATAGATATGTAAGAGGAGCCACCAACAAGTGATGACTCCCCCGTTGCACATCTACCGAGCAAATGTGGTCTTGAACTGTCGGATCAAGCCAGGACTTTCAATATCCTCCAGCGTTTTCATATACGCCTTTGGATATTTACGCTTCATACGTCGGTCAATGTCCGACACTGTTACGCGTCCATCTTTGTCCTCGTCTAGTCCCGCATTCATCTCGTAAGCCTTAGAAGGTTTTGCATACAACGTAAAGCAAAAATCTCCTTGCAATGCCTTGGGGTAAAGGATAGCGACATAGAGATCAGTTAAGCTCTCATAAGCCCCGTACTTAGCACGTTTGCGATCCAAATACCGGTAAACATAATCCAACTGTTCAACGTGGTTCATGTTGCGCAACTTCTTGGTGGACGTTTCAAAATCTTTGGCAGTCGCAGGCATAAACTGAATTAAACCTGTTGCGCCACTTCCTTTGACGTTTGCCACCGCTGCGTCAAAACGGCTCTCACTGTGCATGACAGCCATCAACCACTCAGGTGGAACTTGCAGTTTATGACTTACCTTTCGAACTTTTGATTCGAAGGCAGGCAAATCATATACGTAGGCTTCTGCTTGGTCCATCAGGTATAAACCTGTCTGTTGGGGACGAGCATCCTCAAGTTGAGGGGTGCTAGTTGGCCCGCGAGGTTGAACCCAGAAGCGGTAGGTGATCAGATTACTTGTGAGAACAAGTAGGACTACGATCACTAGTCCTTTCCAATCGGGAGATGAGTTAAGCTTTACGGTCTTCATGGCTTAATTATTTAACAGTTTGAAAATAAAAGTAGTTCGATAAAAAGAGGGTTTTTTAACGTCCGATGATGAATGATTTACGCCCGACGATTGAACGATTTACGCCTGACGATTGAACGATTTACATTGGACATGAATCGTCAATCGTTCGGTTGGGCGACCACAAGGGATCGCTCCTACGCGTGAGGGATAGTAGCGGTAGCTTGACGAAGTAGCAGCCTTGTGATGCTACCCTTAGCAGGGCTGACGAAGGAAGACACTGCTAAGGGTATAGCATAACAGGCTTTCTACGAGCCAACTACAAGCGGATAGCCCGACCTTTTTTCGCCTCGTACCTGTCGATGCGTGGACGCATCGATGGGCGAGGCGAAAAAGGGCACGCCCAAAACATTACACATTAAAAATTAGAAGAAAAAACATACAATTCATTACTCCTCTAATCATTCTGCCTCTAAACAAAGGCATGAAAGCCTCTTATATAAAAAGGTGTGCGGTGAAATGTCGATTTCACAATCGAAGTACTAAAAAACTTATTCTTTTATTATTGAATACGTAATTTAGACGCAAAAAGTTGCTCAAAGTTACAACATTGAATTGTTTTTTTTTGAAAAAAATTACAGCTAACCGTTGTTATACAACTTATATTTTCAATTCTTTACTTTTATATTTTTATACCAAATAAATGATGAATAATACTCATACCCCATCAGATATTTCGATTAGACGTACATTGATTAGCGTTTCGAACAAAACCGAATTACTTCCTTTGGCACAAGCACTGACACAGTATGACTGTGAAATTATTTCTACAGGAGGAACTGCTCGGTTATTGAAGGAAAATGGCATTTCTTTTACCCCAATTCAGGAGATAACAGGTTCACCAGAAGCATTTGGTGGCCGCATGAAAACACTTTCTTTTCAGATCGGCTCTGCATTGTTATATGACAGAGAAAGAGATGCATCTGAAGCGGCAACATTGGGAATAACACCGATTGATTTGGTGGTTTGTAACCTTTATCCGTTTCAAGAAAAGCTGGAAAGTGGGGCCGATTTTTCGACTCTTATTGAACATATAGATATAGGTGGGCCAACGATGATAAGAGCGGCAGCAAAGAACTATCAATATGTGGCTGTTGTGACTGATCCGAATGATTATGCCTCATTGATTGAAGAGTTGCATCAATCGGGTGGAGCGTTGTCGCTTGCTACGCGTAAATCATTGATGCAGCAGGCATTTAATCATACGGCCGATTATGATGCGGTGATTGCTACAAAAATGGATCAGGAGTTAGGAAAACCTTCTTTGCGTTTGACATTTGACCAAATACAAACCTTGCGTTATGGTGAAAATGCCCATCAAACGGCCCAACTTTATCGAGAGCGAACTGCTACTTATGCTTTGGCAGATTTGGAAGTACTGCATGGCAAAGCTCTATCTTTTAATAATATACTTGATATAAATGGTGCCATTGAGGCAGTTCGAGGCTTTGAGGCAGGTGCTTGTGCGGTGGTGAAACACAATAATCCTTGTGGATTGGCTAGTGGCTCTGATCAGCGAGAGTTGTTAGCAGCAGCTTGGGCGGGTGATCCTATTTCGGCCTTTGGTTCGATTGTCGCTTTTAATCGTCCTGTCAATAAAGATACGGTCACTTTTTTTCGCTTAGATGCGGCGAATCGGGCAGCCCGCAAATTTATTGAGGTGGTGGTAGCTCCATCTTATAGTGAGGAGGCACTTGCGTATTTACGTATCCACAAAAATTTGCGGGTTATTGTATATGATTTTGAGGCTTCGAATCAAGCATTCAAGGACTTGCGTTATATGGATAGTAGTTTATTGGTTCAAGATAAAGACGAAAAATTATATGATAAGTTAAAATCTGTTACTAAAAAAACGGCTGCCATAGCTTCTCTTCGTCCACTTATTACATTTGGTATTCGTGCTATTTGCTCGATTAAGTCGAATGCGATTGTTATTGTGCGAGAAAAGGATGGTATTTTGCAGTTATTGGGTATGGGAGCAGGGCAACCCAATCGTTTGATTGCTACTAAATTGGCGATTGAAAAAAGTAAGGCAAATTTGCAGCAAGCATATAGTGGACCCGATTTGGAAGGCTATATACAGACCGAATTGGCTAAAGCTGTTTTGATATCTGATGCCTTTTTTCCTTTTGCAGATAATGTTGAGTTGGCTGCGGCAGCGGGTATTCGACTAATTGTTCAGCCAGGTGGTTCGATACGCGATAAGGAGGTGATCGCAAAATGCGATGACCTTGATGTGGCGATGATTTTTACGGGTTTACGACATTTTAGGCATTAAGCCCCCCCGCTAAGTCTCTGCGTATTTATCCAATAACCAATGACGTTGAAATAACGGTTCGGTATTACTAATCGCTTCTCCTAAATCGTCTTTCGATTTGCGTTTTTTGCCTCGTTTTTCATTCATCAATCGTTTGCAAAGTTTGATAAAGTTGAGATAGGCATCTCGCTGGTTACTGGCTATTTTTTTATGTCGAATCATATAGATACGTAAGGCTTCTAATGCTGCGGTGAGCGGGTATTCTTCTTCGGTTTCATAGTAGGTTTTTATGAGTAGTACTTTGTAGCCGATATGGTAGTAAAAATCTATAAATTCGTAGTCGGAGAATTGGATTTGTTGTAGTAGAGACGCTGCTTCTTCAAATGCTTGTTGGTGAAAAAATAGAGCCGCTTGGTTGTAGGCGTACACATTACTAGCATGACTAGGGTGCATTTCTTCCCAGTTTTCTTGCATAAATTGGTCTGCCCATGTTAGTTCATCTACTTGCAGGGCTAAGGATACAATATTTTTGAAATGGTGGGGAGCTAGGTAATCTCCGATATAAAGTAATTTTTCGTTTAGCATTTCTTTGTACAACTCCAATGCTTCTATCATGTACTTGGTGGCTCCTTTTGAAGACTGCCAACGGCAGTAATTGATAAGGACTGCATATATTTGTTGTTGTTCTTCTTTAACCAGAATAGCTTTTTCCTTTTTAAATAGTGTTCTTAGTTCAGTGAAGTGGCTTTCTTTTTCAGGCTCTTGCAAAATGTCAATCATTTGTTTGTATAGCTGAATAAGTACTTCTTCCGATAAAGGAGTCGTTTGAATGTGTTGATTAATTTCGTCCCAAAAAAAGCCTTGATTATACTCTTGTTGTACGACGCGTTGTCGATTGAGAGCTAACCAGTGGTAATGTAGTTTTAGGGAAATATAGTACACATCTAATTGATCAATTACCTTTTGTAGGCTATCGTCTGTGGAGCGATTATCATAATAGAGAATGTTTTGGTGATTGACTTCTGCTAACCAAAACTGCCAGTAATAGTAATCAATATTGCGGTAAGGAGCCTTTTTTAGCTCTTTACTCATTTGCCCATACTGCTGCTCAAAATGCTTGGCAAGATGACGTTCTACTAAACTTTCTAATAAATAGCTTTGCTTTCGGTACTGATCTTTTTCGTATTTTTGGTAAGAAATAAACTGTTCGACAATACGAGAAAGAGACGACACTAAAATACGTAATCGGGAATCTTGATAAGTAGCACGAGTGTCATAAATCTTTTCATATAGCTTTTGCTTACTAATATTTTCATAGTTGGGATGCTGTCTTTTAATTAATTCGAATAAATGCATTATCTTTTTATTCGTATTAATAAATGGAGCCATGATATAGCTTTCTAATCGCTTTAATTCTTTGTTGGAAAAGGTACGTAATAACTCCAATAATTTCCCCTTTAAAATATCTTTAGTATTTTTTTGCATAATTACAGCCCATTTTTACCTACAAAACACGTCCTTGAAACAATCATCAAAAATACATTAACCACTAGTAATCAGTGTATTACCTAGCAAAAACTCTTTTCTAACCTTCTCAAAAAGCTTTAAACTAGGCTACAAAATAGCAAATTTGTACTATTTTATTTTGTGATTTATCTATTATTTTTGAGTCTACTCAATAAAGCACTGATTCACCATTTTATATACTTCTTTATACAAACACACACATTAGGATTATTTCCCATCCTAAAACTAACTGTCATGTACCGATTATTTCTTCTTCTATGTTTGGTAATCACCCATTCGATTACCTTTGCTCAATATCCAACAGACGCTGTCTATCCTGGAAATACAACAGGTATTTACCCGTATATTGACTATTCGGCGGAAGAAGGCGACCCAGTGAATATGGAAGATTTCCTATTGATTGGCTTACACTATGGTAGTGTAGGAATTGAACGAGTAGACCAAATCAATGAATTTTCTCCTCAAGCCTCTAATGACTGGCCTACATTCGGAACAGGCGTTTATGGTATCATTAACTTAAAACATGTCGATTGTAATGGTGATGGCATTATAAATGATTTAGATGCTGCCATTATTGAGCAAAACTATGGACAAGTTAGACCTAATGAATGTGTGGACATGGTTGATTTTATCACCCCCTATTTTACAGGTACAGGTGAAGAACCAGGCTTATGTAACGATGGATTAGTTTGCAATCCTGAACTCATCGAATATGATTTTTTTGGGCGTAGCATTTATACCGTAGATGTTGATAAGGACTGCAATACAGCTGGCATTCCTGATGTTAACTTTTCTTGTTCAGGTATGCTTCTTTGTCAAGAAACCGAATCTGAAGAACCGATTTATCCAATCTGCCCACCCAATCTAGCTGACCAAAAAGTTTATGTCCAAACCCTACTAAATTGTGAGGATATATGTAACTGTCCGCAAAATGACGCGCCTGTTTGTGGAAGTAATGGCATTACTTATGGTAATGCCTGTAAAGCAGAATGTGTAGGCATTTTTGACTTTACAGAAGGAGAATGCGAAGGCAGAGTAACGCCCATAGCATCAAACTCAGCCTCTACCAACCACTACCATTCCCCTCTACTTCGTAGTAGCACCAATACTTGTGATAATGGTACGCTCCGATTAGAACTCGTCAATTCAACGTTACTTCCCACAGGAGAGCTGGAATACGCAATAGATGTCATTTTAGAGGGGGCAGGAGGGGCTATTATTGACAGTGTTTATGGACTTTTATTTGATACAGAATATACGTCAAGTGTTGCTACTACTGCTGATATTTTATTTAATGCTCCTATCAGCAATAATTCTTATTCATGGCTAGGAGATGCCTTGAGTGCTGACCTTAATAACCGTATCATGGTTTCTCATCAATTATTTGCCAATACCCATGATGGACGTATAGAAACAGGTATGGTAAAAGTAAATCAGACCAATACATCGGGTAATGGCACAACGAATCGCCTAACTACCATCGCTGCAATTGATGATTGGGGAACAGCTACCGCCCGTTTATCTTCTAATCCTGAATTAAAAATATGGACTAACAATGTAAAAATAGTCAATAAAGATGGGCAATTTTCTCCTATATGTAATGACACATTAACCATTACACTACCGACAACTGCCCCACCTGTTGAGGTTTATCTCAACGCTTTTTTAGGAGGAACACTCAATCCTATGACTGCCAAGATGGACAATATTCTTTATCAAAAACAACTCCTCCCTCTCAAACAACCCTATAATCGCGCACCCTGGTTTTATACTGGCACAGAACAGTTTAATACCTACGCTGATTTGCCAAATAATACTGTCGATTGGGTTTTGATAGAAGTACACAAAAGAGACCTTGACGAGCCTACAAGCCCAAGTACCATGATCGAACAAAAAGCTGCTTTATTATTAGATGATGGTAATATCGTAGGCATTAATAATACCAATAATGCACTGACCCTTGAGTACTTAGTATCTAACGAATCCTACTCGTTTATTGTCCGCCATCGCAATCACTTGGCTGTCAATAGTCAGACGATTACTGTTGCTAATAATCAACCTATCTATTATGATTTTACTAGTAGCATTACCCAAGCTACTGGAACAGGTCAACTAGCCCCTATTACCCTCGCCAACTCCCAACTAGTATATGCCCTACATCCTGGCGATATCAATAGTGATGGCATCATTACAATTGATGACTATAATGAATATCAAGCAGGTAGTGCCTCTATTGATGAATATCGCGATGCAGACTGTAATTTAGATCGGGTAATCTCTGTCTTCGATTTTAACTTGTACTATCCGAACGCCAGCTTAATAGGCGTCCCTATCGTTCGGTATTAATTTTTTGGGCGTGTCCCCATTTTTCTCGTTTTTGCCGTTCCTGCGTTATCGCAGAAACTATGGCAAAAACGAAAAATGGGGTCGGGCTATCCGCTTGTAGTTGGTTCATAGCTACTTGTTCAGCCTCTGCTTCAGTGCGTCTTCACTCCATCGTTCAGCCACCCTTCAGCGGGCTTCACAAAGCATCTATTTCACCAATCTACCACTACTATCCCTCACGCGGTAAACAATGAGTGAATGAGTGGTTGACTGAA
>JAHDCM010000019.1:9414-16075 GCA_020629895.1 Bacteroidota bacterium | reverse complement strand
TGGGGACACGCCCAACCCATAATAATTATTATAAAAACAGATCGAATATGAGATTTTTTGTAGCCATTTTGCTAGTTATTTTTTGTGTCGAAATGATGCAGGCACAACCCATAAAAGATCAAAAAAAGATAGAAGGATTAAGTAGTTTTTACCAAGAAGGCATGGTCTTGTGGCGTGGTTTTAGTCATCAGTGGACGTATAATCATCGTTTGAATCGCTTGGGAAGTTATGTTGTGAATCCTTCGAAAAAAACAAGGCCTCATAAAGCGTCTTTACATCATGCTTCTGCCACGGGAATAGGCGCAGATGTGGGCAAGTATGATGGGCATTATACCTTTGTGGCAGCCAATGGGGTACGGATGTTTTCGGATATGAAAGAGATTGATTTTTCGGGTAAAGAAGGGGCTTTACATAGTAAAAAAGTGGAAGTAGAAATGAGCTTGCCAAGTGATGTATTTACTGCGGGCAACTTTGAGGTAGTATTGAATGGTTTTGATGTGATTTCGACCCAAAAAGCTGATAAATTACACTTGTTTCACCTCTCTGTCGAAGATGTGGAATATGTACCCAACTGGAATAAAGTGCGTTTTACAATTAATGTAGGCATGGTGGTGCGTTGTCAGTCGTTGGAGTGTAATCGTTTTAATAATAAATTTGATTATAAGGTGCAGGTTTATTACGTCATTTTAAATGGAGAAGAACAGAGCTTTGCTTCTACGGAAAATAGTTTTCATGAGTTGTACACTTGGGATAAGGATAAGGAAATTGTGATGCGTCCCATTCAAAAGAAAATTGAGGGAGTGGGAAAATCGCAGTATTTAGATGCAGCAGTTGCCTTTAAATCTTTGACCATTACCTTAGATCAGCCGCATTGGTTTTTGGAATGGCGTTCGGTAGTACATCCACAAAATGCATTAAACCCAAGTTTGGCTTATGATCCACAAAAAGGAAGTATGCAATATGAGGTGGATGTGTTATTCAAGCAGTGGCGAAGCGATATGAAAAAGGAGTCGGCATCGCCTCGTCATTCTCGATATTCGTCAAAAAAACCCGGATGGGCAGCTTTTAGTGGTTCTGTGGTATTGCTCCAATTTGCTGATGCTTATGTCATGAATGGACGAGAAATGGGAGTCATTAAGTGGGAAGGAAGCAATAACTTAGCAGATGATACGGCTTTGTTTCAACATGAGTTAGTATTTGATGATCAGGTGTTGTCGATGAAGGAAAGTGACTGGAAAAAATTAGAAGCAGCAAAAAGCAAACGAGTAGATGAACAGTATGCTATTTTTGTAGGAGATCTGGATCGTATAAAAGAACAACGTAAGGTGGATAAGAAGGAGGAAAGGGATAAACGAAAGTGGAATCGACAGTTTGATCGGATAGAAAAATAAATGTGTTTATGCAAGAATTTAATAAAGTATAAAATACTTGAAACTGTGGTTAAGTATTTGCCGTATATCTCATTGTTTATACTTATTGACTTCTAGTTATTAGCGGTCAACACATTTAGAACTTATTGGTTTTTTTAGATTAACACTTAAATTTATTACGATGAGAGATTCAGAGGCTTATGTTAGTTTATCAGGGTTCGAACTTTGGTAAATGACACTCCCCCTTAAAGCCTATCCCTCTAACTAAACACACTTAGACAAACAATAATACTTACATTTATCCATAGAATACAGGTATGTTTATTTCGACCTTTGTGCCATTGGCGGTTCCGTCGGTGTCTTTGAGGTCGGTAAAATGTACCTGTATTTTTGCTTTATGTAGTTGATTTAGTATCTCCAAACGTGCCTTTGGGTTGGTGGTGCCAATCCCTTGATGTTCGTTACGCGGACGACCTGCCTTTAGAGCTTGTGCTTTTGCTCTCCCAATGCCATTATCTGCTACTGTACAAATTAATAGCTCCTCTTCTTTAAGATCAAACTCAATAAGCAATTCACGTTCTCCTACTTTTTTTTGTAACAATCCATGCTGTATCGCATTTTCGATATAGGGCTGAATCAGCATAGGCGGAATCATGATCTCATCTATATCAATGGTATTAGGTACCTTTATTTGGTAATTAAATTTGTCGCGAAAACGCAAAGCCTCAATGGATAAGTATAGGTGTAAGTATTCTAATTCATCTTCGAGACTGATAAATGACTGACTGGAATGGTCTAGTACTTTTCGAATAAGTGTTGAAAAGGTGGACAAATAAAGATTCGCTGATTTTTTATCATTTTCAGTAATAAAATATTGAATGGAATTGAGCGAATTAAAAATAAAATGGGGATTCATTTGCGCCCGTAAGGCCATTTGTTCCGATTCGACCAAACGACGACGTATTTCATTGCGATTTTTAAAGTATTGAATAATCAAATAGGCAAGTAAACTAATCACTCCTAAAGCAAGTACCCCTAACAAGACTTGATACCAAGTCCTTTCCCAGTATGGTTGGTGAATATGAAACTGAACGCTGGCAGTTTGCTTGCTCATCACCCCTGCTTTGTCAATGGCTTTTACTCGAAAAGTATAGTCTCCTGGTGCTAAAGTAGAGTACTGCATCGAACTAGCAGTAGTAGTTTGCCAAGTCGTATCTACACCTTCCATTTGATAGTAATACCGAATATTCCCATCCGTTTTGTAGGAGAGTCCGATATAATGAATCTTTAGATTGTTTTGATCGTAATCAAGGACATACTTTTTTTGTAATGTCGTATCTTCATTTTGGATTTGAAGCCCTTTTAAATAAATAGGTGGAGGAAGTCGTTTCGTATTCAGTTCTCCTTCTTTAAATACACTCAAGCCTTTGTGAGTTGCCACCCATACTTGCTCATTTTCTACCAACACATCATTGACATGGTTAGAGGCTAACCCATCCAAATAAGTATAGGTGTGAATAGAAAGACTCGCTGGCTCCATTTCATTTAGCTGAATTTTCCCAAGTCCCTTATTAGTAGCCACCCATACCGTACCATTATCAGCTACGTGTATGGCTTGGCAAATATCACTAGGTAAGCCATGTTCGGTATGAATTTGTAATAGTAATTTTCCTTTTTTAACGACCACTCCATAGCCATCCATAGCCATCCATAAACGACCTTCTTTATCCAGTGTCAGTTCATTGATTCGTTTGGAGAGTATATTTTCCTTTTTGCCCCAATAAAACGCAGTATCGTTGGCATAATAATATAAGCCATTATTAGTCGCTAACCATAATGCAGCAGTACCAGCCTCGCATAAGCTATTTATTTGCTGAACAGGAATCCGATTTACCTCCACTCCCTGAAATATATCTAGTTCTACAGGTTGTGTATAGGTCGCAATCCAATAGCGATCTTTTGTAGAAGGAATCACCTTTTTACAAGCATTCAAATACACTAAAAACTGCTTCTGACTAGCGGGCTTTCTAACCAATAAGCCCTCATCCATACTCAGCCATTGGTTTTCTTGGTCGTCCAAATAAATATCATGGATACGGTTGTAGGCATTAAAACCACTACCTACATCGTGATTGATAAGTGTATCAGAACCAATATGTGCAAGTGTCCCCTTACTACTGCCTGCCCAAATATGCCCTTTTTTATCGATCTGTAAACTATGTATTTCGTTATGAGCAAGCCCATTATTTACGGTATAACTACGCACATACCGATTGGTTAGTAAATAGACCCCTTCTCCTAGTGTCGCAAACCACGTATTCCCTTCGCTATCCACTTGAATATCGGTAATGGTTTTATCAGCTAGGTAGGATGCTACCACTAAGCTATCTGTTTGAAAATTGCGGCAGTAAAAAGCTCCTCCTCCCCAAGTTCCCAACCAAATATGCCGAGTATCCTCATCAAAACGACAACTAATGGGTTGTTTGAAATAGCTTTTTTGTTTGGGAAGCAATTGCTGTTCTAAGGAATCTCGAAAATAAAGAAGAGATTGGGCGTAATCAATCGCAATGTCACCACTACGTACTGTACGATCTCCAAAAATAGAAGTCGCTTTCACTTCTACTTCTTCACCTTGTATGCGTGCGGTCTGCCCTTGTGCTGTTTGTATCCATATAGCTTGATCAGGATCTTCTTCGAGATATAAAATATTATTATTAGGTAGCCCTTGTGCAGTAGTGTAGGTGTGAAATGTAGTACCATCAAATTGACAGACACCAAGTGATGTTGCGATCCAAATATATCCTTTGGAGTCTTGTAAAATGTTATACACCTGCATACTAGGCAATCCATCTTCGAGCGTATAATGGATGTAAGCAGGTGTTTGGGCAAATAAAGGAGTAGATAGTAATAAGCTTAGTAAGAGACTCCCAAAGTATATAGATCGTAGATGGTGAATGTTATTTTTGTTTTTTATAATCTTTAATAATGCCTTCACATAACCAATCGGCTACTGCTTGGCGGTTACTTTCTAATAAAAAGCGGGACTGATCTTTTTTGTTGGCAATATTTCCTAATTCAATGTATAAACTTACAGGTTTGGTTTCGCGAAGCATGTGCAAATCGCGTCCCGAAACAGTACCCGAATAGCCTCTTCCTGGCTGATGTTTCGCATATTTCTGACGAATATGCTCTCGTAAATTAATCGCTAGGCTTCTCGCCTTTTTGGTGCCTGGATAATAGTAGAAAAACATATCTGCTCGCTCATTTTTATCCCTTGAATCTATATGCAACATAATGGCTCTTTGGTAAGTTGACCCCACTGATTGCTGTCGCGCATAAATTTCATTCACTGCACCTGAACGCTGTTCTAAACGCAATTTAGGATTACGAGGAATTCGCTTATTCAACCAGCACACTTCATCATTATCACAAGGCAAATACTTTCCAGAACGAATCCCATCATTTTCATCACGAGTTATGATATAAACAGTCGCTCCATGCTCTATCAATTTACGAGCTAAACGCAGTGACACATCATAAGCATATTCATCTTCACAATAATTGTGTTTGTGGCTATCACACCCTTCACAAATAGCTCCTGGGTCAGGGCCACCATGCCCACTCACAATATAAAAAATACAACCTTTAAGCGCATGGCTAGTAATATTAATATCGCGATGCTCCCTTCCAAATATATAAAAACGTTTTTTTTCTAGTACTTTTCCACCACCATTGCTCTTTTCAGCAGTTTCCTTCTTCTTTTTACACTGCATTTCATAGTACGGAACCCACAGTATTTTACTATCTTCATACGTCGCATCTTTATAACCCTGATCCCGCATGTCTCTGTTATACTGTTGGATGCGCTTGGCCTTACTCCAATCTTCTACATTAATCGTAGAGCGAATACTTTCACTATTATAGTGATACACATAAATAGGAAGTTGATACCGCTTTCCAATAATCAAAGGGTCGCCCGCTTTGAAATCGTTAATGGAATAAAAATAATCAAGGTTACAACTATTGACTGGGATATGATAATCTTCAAACACCTGATATAAACCATCGCCATCTTTTGCTGTAAACTTTGCATGTTTATCAGGATATTGAGCATTGGTAAAGAAAGGAAAAAGGCCCATCAAAAGGGCAGTCAAAAATAAGCAATAACACAATTTCATCGGATCATTCTAATTAATAATCAAGGTAGATAGTTGATGTAAAAAAGCTCATAAACTTAATCACAAAATAAGCTAACATTAAATGTGGAGGAAGGTGAATCATTAAAAATAGAGAGGAAACGATTTGACTACGAATATAAACATAAATTAGGGGAAAATGAAAGTTCAAAATAGTTTTATTCATAGCTTGCTGACATTCAATAATATAAGTCACATCTTACAGCGACTAATACTACTTCTTTTTTTAGCCAACAATATACCTTCCGTTCAAGCACAAATATGGTTTTGGCAAGAGTTAAGTCCCATGCCCGAAGCCGTTAGCAATAATGCCATCACCGCTGCCCAAATAGACAACAACACCTATGTCTATTCCTTTTCAGGTATCAACGAAACAAAGATACACACAGGTATTCACGCTAAAGCTTGGCGGTATAGTGTCACCGACAATATTTGGGAAGACTTACCCAATATTCCTAGTGCAAATGGACGCATTGCGGCTGGAGCCAGTACCATCAACAATAAAATTTATATCGTAGGAGGCTACGAGGTTTTCGCTAATGGCAATGAGAAATCCTTTGACGAACTTTGGGAATTTGACCCTATGACCAACGAATACCAAGCCTTAGCCCCCATCCCTGTCCCTATTGATGACCACATCCAAGCTACTTATCGCGACAGTTTGTTATACCTCATTACTGGATGGAGTGATCGCACCAATGTTCCAGATGTCCAAATCTATAATCCACAAACCAATGAATGGTTTAAAGGCAGCAGTGTACCAGATGACACCGATTATAAAGTTTTTGGTGGTTCAGGCGTCATTATTGGCGATACCATTTACTATGTAGGAGGTGCCAAAATTGAAGGAAATAATTTTGTACTGGGAAGCATTTTTCGAAAAGGATACATTCATCCTGAAGATCCTACCACCATTGATTGGGAAGCCGCTGAACTAGATTTGGCTTTAGGATACCGCATGGGAGCAGTTGTATTACCTGATGGACAAGCCGCTTGGATAGGTGGTTCAGGCACTGCATACAATTATGATGGTATCGCCTACAATGGCAGTGGAGGTGTCCCACCCTATCAACGTATTCTCTACTACCGTCCTTA
>JAHDCM010000019.1:0-9314 GCA_020629895.1 Bacteroidota bacterium | reverse complement strand
ACAATGGCAGTGGAGGTGTCCCACCCTATCAACGTATTCTCTACTACCGTCCTTATAATGGGGTATTTACAGAAAATAATGATTTTCCTATTTCCGTTATGGATTTACGAGGCATTGCCACCATCGCTCCCGATCAATTCATCATCGCAGGAGGCATGGAGGCCAATCAAAAAGTCAGCAATAAAACCTATTTACTCACCTATTGGGATGGGTTTATTGCTGGCATTCCAGAAGAACACTTAGTTGCTCCACCTACTATCTACCCTTCTCCTGCCAACAGTTTCATTACCATCGAAGAAGAAACACCTGGACAATTATCAATATACACCATCAATGGAAAAGAGATCATCCATACAAACTATAAAAAAGGGCAACACCTCCGTATAGAAGTGTTGCCCCCTGGCATTTATCTGATACATTTCAAAGGAAAAAATAGAACTTGGATCAGTAAAATAGTGGTGGAGTAAAAAGTTGCATAATTTTACCAACCCTGCGTGTACGATCGCGTCTCAATCACCACTACACCACCTGTCGAATCGCCATATCTAGCAGGAATACCACCTGTCAAAATCTGCATCGAACGAATCGCATTCGCAGGTACTCCCGTACTCGACTCCGCCTTCACACCATCAATCAAAAATAAGGTCGTACCAGTACGCCCACCTCGCACATTAAAACTCGCCCCCAAATCATCCTGAAATACTCCCGTAGCCGTAGCAATCATATCATTCACATTGCGCGTAGGCATTTTTTGAATCTCTTTTGCCGTCATCTGCACCCCAACAGGCTTACCTGGCTCCAATAAAGGCACCTCATACCCTTCTACCACAAACATACCCAATACATTACTATTCGTCAATTCAACATCCATCATTATAATTTGGTCAATCCCTACTATAATATCCTTCTTAATCAACTTTGCCTTCCCGATATACGAAAACTCCAGCGTATAAGTACCCGCAGGCAGTGGCTTCAAGGAGTAATAACCATCTGCATCAGTAATCGCCCCTTGCTTTGCAGGCCCCTCCACAATTTGCACATGCACCCCAATCAAGGTTTCAGCCTCTTCTGTACCGCGCACCACCCCCGCAATCTCCCCACTATTCGCCTGCACCGCCAGTGTACACATACTCATACTTATCAATGCCCAAAGGCAAGTCAAATAAAATATCCATGTTCTCATGATCTATAATTATTTAAATGAAAAAGGTAGGTTGGATGTATAAAGTTCTGCTTATCAGACGAAAGGAAGGAGCTTATTTTTTAGTAATGGACGTTTGAACGATTTACGATGGAACGATGAATGGGTACAGACGTTTTGTAAAACGTCTCAAGATACAACGATTCACGATTTAAACCCTATCCCCCAATTCACAGACTCAATCATTGATTATCTGGGCGTACCCTTCCACAGGTGTTTCGGGAACAGGGTTATCACAGCCGTACCTTATCCCTTAAACCTTCAATCCCCCTGTCCCTCAATCCCTGTTCCAGGTCGGGCTATCCGCTTGTAGTTGCCTCGTACACAAGCTGTTCGGCTATATTTGCTGGCAGTGTCTTGCCGCTGTCAGCCCTGCCAGCAAAAGCCTCACAAGCTGTGTACTTCGGCAAGCTACCGCTACTATCCCTTACGCGGTAGACGATGAAATCACACATCCAATAAAACGAAATTGATGTAGCAATATCTTACTGCTTTCTTCTTTTATTATTTGAGCATTATCTCCCCACCACATATACTGCTGGTCGCTTATGCAAATCGGGCATATTGCGTTTCTTTTTGCGCCATTCGGCGATGGTGTAGGTGTGTATATATTGGGAAGGAAGACTTATATCGGCAGCAATACAGAGGCGGGTTTCGGGGCGAAGATGCTGGAAGAGGTCGTCGATGAGGGGGCGATTGCGGTAGGGAGCTTCGATAAAGAGTTGGGTTTCGCCTGTTTTAGAGGCGTGGGCAGCAATGCGCTGCAAGTATTTGATTCGCTCTCCTTTTTGAATGGGCAGATAACCGTGAAAGGTGAATTGTTGTCCATTCATACCCGATGCCATAAGTGCCATCATAAGGGAGGAGGGACCAACCAGTGGAATGACCTCCACACCTTTTTCGTGGGCGGCTCGTACCACCGTAGCACCTGGATCGGCAATAGCAGGGCAACCTGCTTCAGACAATAAGCCGATGTGCTGACCATCTAAAGCAGCCTGCAAGAATTTTCTAAATTTTTGAGGATCGGTATGCTTATCCATCTGATGGAAAGTAAGCTCATCAATCACCTTTCCTATCTTTTTAATACCGAGTTTGACTAAAAATCGCCTAGCACTGCGTACATTTTCGACAATATATACATCTATATCTTCAGCGACTTGTAGCAACTGTGGAGGCAATATACTCGTATCAGTCCCTCCTAGTAAGGTGGGAATAAGATAGAGCTTTCCTTTATTGGAGGGTGTGTTATGGTTCATCTAGCGTTATACATCATAATTATCGTCTACCCGCTGTTCTTGTTGGGTCGGTTCGTCGGAGAACTTAGGACAGTCGCATTTGCTTTTTCGAGAGCCTGCGCAACTGCTCATGATGCAAGTTAACACTAAAATTGAAAAGAAGACTTTTAAATGTTTCATGGTGTTTAAATTTAGTCTGGTAGAGACGTTTTGCAAAACGTCTGTACAGATAGTCCATAGAGCGGAGTCTGGTGACAGGCTTCAGGAGTCAGGTTTTAGAATTTATTACAAATTGGAAGATCACAAGGGATCGTTCCTACATTCAATCATTGAAAATAACGACCTTTGTATAATAAAATTACATTTTTAGGCTTCAAAAAATAACCTAATTTTTAAAATGCCGTATAAAATTTTAATTGCTCCCTTAAATTGGGGTTTAGGACATGCTACGCGATGTATGCCCATCATTAACGAGCTATTGGAGCGAGGTTGCGAGGTATTGATTGCAAGTGATGGACGCACATTGGCTTTGTTGCAAGCAGAGTATCCACAGTTGAAGGCGATTGAGATTCCAGGCTATCAGATTCATTATCAAAGTGGTGAAGGAGGCTTCGTAAAAACGATGGTGGGGCAGATTCCGAAAATTTTGCACCTAATTTATAAGGAGCATCGCAAATTGCAACAAATCGTAACTTTTTATGAGGTAGATGCGGTAATTTCGGATAATCGGTTTGGTTGTTGGTCAAAAAAAGTGCCTTGTGTGTTTATGACCCATCAGTTGTTTATTAAAATGCCCACTCCTTTGCGTTTTTTGGAGCCATCAGTAAAGTGGGCTAATTTTGGATGGATACGGCAGTATGATCGCTGTTGGGTTCCTGATTTTGCAGATCCGTCTGTTTCTTTGAGTGGTGATCTAGCGCATCAATTTACAGTTGACAAAGAACGGTTTCGATTTATTGGTCCCTTGTCGAGACTGAAAACGAATCACTTAATAGATACCACATTACCAGTGAGCAAACTAGACATTTTGATGGTGCTTTCGGGGCCAGAACCACAACGCACACTTTTTGAGGAGTTGTTATTGAAACAGGCTAAAGAAATTGATCGACAGGTATTATTGGTGCGGGGTGTTACCGAAAAGCAGGAGATAAGATGGAAAGGAGACCGTATTTGTGTGATAAATTATTTGACGGCTACCAACTTGAATGCGGCATTATTAGAGGCAAAGGTAGTGATTGCCAGGGCAGGTTATAGCACAATAATGGATTTGGTGGCTTTGGAGAAAACGGCTATTTTAGTACCAACTCCCGAACAGACGGAACAGGAGTATCTCGCACACTCTTTCCAAAAAAGAGGCTTGTTTTTTGCAGTAGATCAAGATAATTTTAATTTAAAACATGCCTTAGAAAGAGTGACACATTATAGTGCTATTCCCGTAGAGCGAACCAATAAACTAACCGATGCCATTGACGAGTTATTAGGATTGGTAAAAATTTCAAAAGAAAAAGAAGCCTAAATTTTAGTAGCAATTTTAAAAAGGGTTTTGTAGATTTGTAAGTAGTTGAGGCTTTCCCTTTTATTTTATCCATCTTTCCTACTAAACTTTTTCACTAACCTTATCACTGATGGGATTTTTATGTCATGAGAACAAACGGATTGAGCATACGAGAGTTTAATATTTTATCCAAAGGAAAAAAATTGACCTACCTATGGGATGAATGTACCTTTATCATGGCGCGTGTAGAGGGCAATTATAATGTTCACCTTTATGGATGCATGAACTTTTATACCGAAGTATGGTACAAGCATGGCATTAATCGTATCCAAAAAATTGGTTCTTTCAAGTCTGTTAGATATTTAACTCCTTATTTAGACCGTATTCATTTAGTAGATTACTGGAAATAACGTATTATTATACATCGTTTTTACAAAATTATTCGGTGTATGCATTTTCATCAGTCTTTTTTACTGTCCTTATGGTGTTGCTTCCTTTTCATTCTTCTTCCTTTTGATAGCAAGAGTCAACATTTATTTTCTTTCCAAAATAACACAACCTTAACCTTTGATATTGAGGTACAACAAACAGGTACTTTTGTGTTAGCTGATAGCTTGTGGCAAGCAGATGCGTCACAGAGTGAAGCTTGGCGATTGAGTCAGGTAGCATTGTCGATGGATGAAAATATCGTCATTCCTGAAGGAGAGGAGGTAATTTTTGATATTTTTTTAAGGGCTGGCAATGGATTGGAGCTTCAGTTTTCAGTTCTTCAACAATCAAATGGGTCTTTTCTTTATCAAATAGCTGGAACAGATTCTTCGGATTTAACTTGGTATCCAGATACTGATCATGAACGAACTTTTGCTGGTATAGAGAAGACATATCAGGTAAAGCATAAACTAGGAGGCAAATATGGTCGTTCAGGGAAGGAGTTATTATTGGTTTTGCATGATCCACAATCGTTTGTGATTGACGCGGCTGATTTTGAAAATCCGAATGTATTGAATGTACTTACCCAGAATGTACAATTTTTGCCTCCTCCTATTGGACACCGAACAATTGCCTTGCGTGGCGATCATCTAGCAGAAAATTTGCCCGATTACCTAGATGTTGTTTGTTTACAAGAAGCGATTGATGATACGACTCGCGAATGGCATTTAGACCCCGCTTTTGAGGCAGCGGGATATGCTTATAAAACGGAGATACTAAACCCTGAAGGAGAAAATTTGTATAATGGAGGCGTGATTTTTTATAGTAAATGGCCGATAGAAAAGTCAGTAGATTGGGATTATACGGAATGTAATTTTAATGCGGGAGATTGTTTGGCAAATAAGGGCATTCAGTATTGTCGAATTAACAAACTAGGTAAAACCTATCATCTATTTGGTACACATGTCGAAGCAGGTGGGCAAGAAGATGATCTGCGGATTAAGCATACACAGTATGGAGAGCAACGCGCGTTTATTGCAGCGCAAAATATACCATCGAATGAGCCAGTTTTATTTGCAGGCGATTTTAATACCAAACATGGCTCTGATATGTACCAAGCCCTATTCGATTCTATACAGTTTATAGCTCCTACGCGTTTTAATATGCCTTTATCTACGAGTACAGATATTAGTTATTTTGATGAGAGTGTGAAATGGAATGTCATTGATTATGTATTGGGAATGAGTGGTTATCAACTTCCCATCGAATTCACCAACCATTTCCATATTTTGCGAGGCATTCAGGATAATTTGTGGGGCTATTTTGATTTTGGTGATCACTTTGCCGTATTTGGGCGGGCTGTTTATCCTGCAATTAGTACTTCTTCAACAAATGAGCTTTTATGTGAAGAAGATCCTCTTTCTTTAGATGTAACGATTAATCATCCCGTAGCCTATCAGTGGTTTTATAATGGTGAAGCGATTGAAGGAGCCAACGATGCAAGTTTTGAAGCTATAAGCGTTGAAGAAGGAGCCTATTATTGTGAAATGTCCTATTCCTATTCTCATGAACATACCTTTGAAAATACAATCGCGTCTGACACAACAGAAGTACGCACCATAGATGCAAATTTTCAACCAGCTATTTGGCAACAGGGAGATACGTTGTTTACTGATTTACCTGCTTATATACAGTGGTATCGGCTAGGAGAAGCGATTGAAGGGGCAACGGATACTTATTTTATACCTAATGAGGCGGGATTATATCAAGTAGCTGAGAGCAATGGAAAATGCTCTTCGGCATTATCAGCGCAAATCAACTGGGGAAATTATACGAATATTGGCATACACGAAGAATGGCAAGTAGAAGTATTTCCTAGTCCTTTTCAGGAAATGATCCAAGTCAAACTACCTGCCCATACACAAGGCATCATACGTGTATATGACGTACAGGGGAAATTGTTTTTTGAGCAAACTACCGATCAAATAAACGCCTCTCCAATCAATACAGTCAACTGGCCTATTGGAACATATACTTTTGTGGTCGAAACAATGAAAGGCAAGCAGTCAATAAGGGTAGTAAAGTTAAATAAATGATATAAAAATACCCGAACTGAAAACATCAGTTCGGGTAAGAATAATAGTTAATTATCTAATCAAATTATTTAGCAACTACTACTTACTTCGCAGCACTTGTAGCCTTAGTAGATTTACGGGTAGTTTTTTTCTTAGCAGTAGCTGCTTTTACTTTTACCTCCAGCTCTTCTACACGCTCACGAAGATCTTCAACATCTTTTCCTGTTAAGAAGTCAAAACGAGAAACAACGTTTTCTACGGTTTTGCTTAAACGATCTTCTACTTCTTCTTTTCTAGTTTCCGTATCTTGCCAAAACTCGTCAACAATTTTCTTTCCTTCTTCACGAGAAATCTTACGTTGCTTCACTAAGTCATCCACTAAATCTTGCACCTTTTCAGTTACCAATGCAGTAAATCCAACACTAGTATAAAATAAATTTTTAATTACGTTTGCCATGATAAATTTCATTTTGGTTTTTAAATAAAACGATAGTACCCTCCTTTGATCAACACTTATGCCATTAGTGATTTCTTCATATAAAATCGTCTTTTGCTGCCCTTTTTTCCGAAATCCTAACAGATGTTTGTTATTTTTAATGCAATTTTGACAGACTATTAGGGAATTTAATGAACGCTTGTTAGTAGAAGCAAGCCATATCAGCACTTTGTACACTGCCTTTTTGGCAGTTATTTTTTGGTATGATTTATTCTATACAATAAGCAGCACTGATTGCTGTAAAAAGCGTATCTTTGCACACTTTTTCAATCAGGTATCTCTTTTTTAAGACCCACATACCATCTTTTCATTTCAAACAAACTAGGCATCATGCAACTTAGAAATATTGCAATCATTGCGCACGTAGATCATGGGAAAACAACATTGGTAGATAAAATGCTTCTTCAATGTAAACTTTTCAAGGATCATGAAAATCCAGGCGAACTAATCATGGACAATAACGATCTTGAGCGCGAAAGAGGGATTACTATCCTAGCCAAAAACGTCTCAGTAGTTTACAAAGGTGTAAAAATTAATATTATTGATACACCTGGTCACTCCGATTTCGGTGGTGAAGTAGAACGTGTATTAAATATGGCCGATGGCGTATTGGTTTTAGTAGATGCCTTTGAAGGACCAATGCCACAAACGCGATTTGTTTTACAAAAGGCGATTAGTTTGGGCTTGAAGCCGATGGTAGTCATTAATAAAGTAGATAAAGAAAATTGCCGTCCTGATGAGGTACAAGACGCGGTGTTTGATTTGATGTTTAATTTGGATGCCACTGAAGAACAACTCGATTTTCCTACTATTTATGGATCTGCCAAACATGGTTGGATGGGAGAAGATTGGCAAACGCCAACCGAAGACATCACTCCCCTACTTGATGCTATCTTAGAACATTTACCTGCTCCACAAATAGAAGAAGGAAGCACTCAATTACAAATCACTTCTTTAGATTACTCTAACTTCATTGGGCGAATTGCTATTGGACGCCTATCTAGGGGGAAATTAGCGCGTAATCAGTCTGTTTCTTTATGTAAGCGAGATGGTTCTATTCAAAAATCGCGAATCAAAGAACTATACGTATTCAATGGTTTAGGAAAAGAGAAAAAAGAAGAAATTGAAGCAGGAGAAATTTGTGCCATTGTTGGCTTGGAAAGTTTCGAGATTGGCGATACTGTCGCTGATGCAGAAAACCCTGAAGCCATGCCACAAATTGCCATTGACGAGCCTACAATGAGTATGTTATTTACCATCAACAATTCTCCTTTTTTTGGTAAAGAGGGTAAATATGTTACTTCTCGTCACCTTAAAGAACGTCTTGAAAAAGAACTCGAAAAGAACCTGGCACTTAAAGTAGAACCAACACCATCTCCTGATTCGTTTAATGTGTATGGACGTGGTATTTTGCATTTATCAGTACTTATTGAGACAATGCGTAGAGAAGGCTACGAGTTACAAATTGGGCAGCCACAAGTAATTATTAAAGAGGTAGATGGTGTAAAATGTGAGCCAGTAGAAGAATTGAGCGTAGATGTGCCTGAGAATATGTCGGGAGCCATTATTAACTTAGTAACCCTTCGTAAGGGCGAGATGCTAAAAATGGAATTAAAGGCGGATCGGGCTTTACTAGAGTTTGAAATTCCTTCAAGAGGTCTGATTGGCTTTAGAAATGAAGCATTGACCGCTACGGCAGGAGAGGCTATTATTTCGCATCGATTCAAAAAATACGCCCCCTTAAAAGCAGGGATTCCTGAAAAAAATATGGGTGCTTTGATTGCAGGCGAAACGGGTACAGCTATTGCTTATGCACTCGACAAATTACAAGATCGTGGTAAGTTTTTCGTAGCTCCTGGCGAGGATATTTATGTTGGACAGGTAGTAGGAGAGCATAACAAGCCCAATGATTTAGTAGTAAAGATCAATAAGACGAAGAAATTATCGAATGTGCGTGCTGCGGGTTCAGATGACAAAGCAAAATTAGCTCCTCCTATTCGTTACTCACTCGAAGAGGCACTCGAATATATTCGAGCAAATGAATATGTGGAAGTTACTCCTAAATCTATTCGTCTTCGTAAGATATTATTGGACGAAAATGCACGAAAAAGAGAAGATAAAAAAGTGATTGCTTAAAAGTAGTCGTCTCATTCAATTATTCACTCATTGTCTACCGCGTTATACCTTTGTAAAAGCAAAGTATGGCAGAAAAAAGCATGTATAATGTGAGATGAAAGTACATCAGCCAGAGGCTGTTATTTGTCACCATTACCACCAGCGATGACGCTGGCGGCAGCCTAATTCATTCAATCATTCAGTCAACCACTCATTCACTCATTGTCTACCGCGTGAGGGATAGTAGCGGTAGCTTGGTAAAATAGCT
>JAHDCM010000018.1 GCA_020629895.1 Bacteroidota bacterium | reverse complement strand
TATGTCAATCAATTTTTGTGTTTATCAGCAAAAAGGCGTTCATGAAGGCTTTCAAACCGGTTGCTCCAATTATCTCCACATTGGCAATGTTTACCCAATTTGCAGTCTTTCGGGAAATCGGTACAAAAGTCAACAATCTCCATATCATTTGAAAAATGTTGCAGTTCTTTTTGCCAGAAGCTCAATAGGAGTTCGTATTTGTGTACGATGTCCATTTGTTCGTCAGGAAAGTCGGGAATAAAATTAAAACATTTCCATAGCACAACAATGTGCTTTACTAACTGCTCTATCTGGCGTGTATTGATGTAAACAGGTGGAGGAAACATACTAAGTGGAATACCTGTCCACACTTCGATCGTCCTTGCAGGACGTAATTCTTCTAATGTATTATTAAGCACCTTATTAACAAACTCATCTTCCTCTCTGATGGGTTGTATTGGTACTTCGACCCGCGCTTCTATTAATCGTTGGATTAAGCGTTGGAAATACTTTTCATCATAATGGCTTTGCATAATCTCTTATTGTGCTATAATTTCGGGATCTGTATATTAGGTACTTGCTAGGAGACAGTATCAACCGAATAAAGCAATGAATAAATATGGTTTTGAGAAGGCTGAAGTAAGGTTCTAGAAAATCGCAGGTTAAGACAGTTTTTTTATTTTTATATGTATAACCAACGATAACTCTCATATACTATCAGATATATTGATTGTAAGAGAGTTGATTCGTAAAATGCAAGCACCTTGCCAAATTGTAAATTAGACCTTACGCTTGATGCTATAGAAAGGGTTAAGAGCTAGGGTATTAGACTTATCTTGTTGTTTGATAAAAGGGAAGAAGGTGTGCTAAAGGTAATTTAAGGAGATTTTGGAGGAGATTGTTTTGTGGTTAGGCACACCTATATGGTATAAAAATGTCTTACTGTATAGTTTTGATTATCATAACTAAAGTAACAAAAAAACATTAGACGCGAAAGTTTCTTTTACATAAAAAAAGGAGGGTAGTAAGTAATGTTGTATTATTTAAGTGTTATATGTTGATTAACTATTTCATAGCTAATTTAATATCTATGATTTAATAGAATTATAATAGCGTTTTCCTTTTTCGTAACTAATCAAGGTGAATACGATTGACTAGATTTTCGATAACATATTCTTCCATATCCGAGTGTAAATCGTCTTCACTTTCTTGCAGGTTATGGAAAAACCACATTAAAATAATACTTAAAAATAAGGAAAGAAGAGTTGTATCGAACGCTACATACATGGCATCTGTTACCATTTTTAAGCCCTCTTCATCTCCTGCCTGATCGGCAAAGCCGAGAGCCTGCGCGATTCCCATGATAGTGCCAATGAATCCGATAGAAGGGATAGCCCAAGCGAGGTAGCGGGTTAATGACTGTTTGCTTTCGGCTTTAGTCATGTTGATTTTGATTTGCGTAGAAACCACATCTAACATATCGCCAGTAGAATCGGAACGGCTAGATTGAAATTTACGGATTGCTTTTTTGATAACACCTGTAAGTAAGTATTTTGCTTGTTGTTCTTGATCTTTTACTTTCTCTTTCAGTTGCATGACTTCATCTTTGGTCATTACCCAGTCTTCTGTTTCTGGAAGCAATTTCAAGTCTAAGCCTTGCCGTTCATAGTTTATTTTATGTTGCCGATCATTAATTTCGAAGATACCCCAGAAGAATGCAACATAGGTAAAAAGTTGAATAATACCACTAGGAAGAATCCCGCCTAACAGTACGCAGATGCGTTGAACAGTTGGTTGGGGTACCATAGCGTTGACGGCATAAAAAATACCGATAAGGATGGCTGAAATGACCAATGCCATTACAAAATTTTTACCTCTTGAACTCATGTTATATTTCTTTTAATTACCGTCTGATGGCAACTGTGTTGGTAAAATCGGTACCAATAACACTATTAGCAGCTGATTGAATATCAAAGGCCATATCTGTATTTTTAAAGACTAGTTTGGTTAAACCTACTTGTACGGTATCTCCATCTTTTAAATAGATAAGTTGTCCTTTGGGAAGTCGTTCTTCAATACCATTAATATAAACTCCATTCGTACTTGTTTTTCCATAAGTATCTTTTTCACCATCTACCAAAATATAGTGGAAACGATGTAGATAATCTTTGGTAATAGAAATCGTACAATGAATGCGACTAATATATTCATCGTCTTTGATAGGAACGTTTACACCTTCATAACTATCAGGGCGGCCAATGATATTATCTCCTTCAAACAAATCATAAGATGTATGTTCCTTATTTTCTGTGTGAACGATTAACCATCCTGCAATAACTTTACCAGCCAGCTCTGGTTTACGAGGAGGAGGGATAAATTCTATTTTTTCTTCGACTTTTTCGGGTGGAGCAGGTAGAGAGATACCCATATCTTGTAGCTTAGGTGCTACTTCTTCTGGTTCTTCTACATATTTTTTGAGTGGATAATTACAAAAATTGCAGCGGTAGCGTGGGGCAACTACTGGAGTTACCTTACGACAGTTATAACATTTTATTTTGGCCATGATAATTGGAGCTTGGTTAGTGGGAGATGGACTGCGAATATAGACATAGTTCGTTACTTATTCAAAATATACTTCAACATCAGCTCCATCACTAGTTGCCTATTTTCTTGTTTAGCTTCATTCATCATTTTTCGTCCTAATGCCTCATCATGCGCGCCTCCACATTTCCCATTATAAAACATATAGCCCAAATAAAATGTTGCTTCTGTATCAAAATCTTCCGACTTTTGGTATTTGTAAAGGACTTTAAAACTTTCCACATAATTGCGGATTTTGAATAAATTTTTACCCATCTCTATTTCGTGTGCAATAGTTGGGTTGGCGGCATAAAATACAGGATCAGGAGGAGGGATATATTCCTGCCTTTTAGGAGGCGGGGGAGGCGTCGTTTCCTTTTTTATTTCGTAACGGTGTCTGATATAAGATTCCTCTTGTTTATTTTTAGGAATTACTTTCGTATCTATCGACTGATCTATTTTTTCAATAGTGGGTGGAGGAGGAAGTGGTGTCTTTACTTCCTCTTCTTCTCCAAATACGGCTGTTTTACTCCGCTTTTTTGTATTAGTGTTGGCAGTGGAAGTAGAAGGAGCAGGGCGTGGTGGACTTTGAACAGGCGCACCTGTTTCAAGGATATGTAATAACTCAGCAGCATCTAGCGCACGCTCACTAGCTTTTTTTACCAAACAACGCCTCACAATAGCTCTAAAAGGCGTAGGCACTTTAGAAAAGTCAATATCAAAATCTCGAAATAAAATATTGTTTAGAATCTCTTCATAATTGACCCCACCCGTTCTGCTTCCAAAAGGCAATTGTTTGTTAAACATTTCATAAATAATGATACCGAGCGACCACAAATCCAGATTAGTTCCAAGTTTGCCATCAATACCATATACCCCACCCGCAAACTGTTCGGGAGCCATATATTCTACACTTCCCAAAATTTGGGACGACATATCATTATAGGCAACATTGGTAACACGTTTACTAATACCAAAATCCGCAATTTTAGTAATAATTTGTCCAGATTCAGTTTTGTGGAGTAAAATATTTTTAGGTTTTAGATCTCGATGTATCACCCCCTTGTTATGCAGATATTGCAAGCCTTCGAGTATGCCTTTAACAATGACCTTTGTAACAGACAACGGAGGACTTGTTTGAGCATATAAAGTACTAATATCGCCAGCGTTGGCATATTCCATAATACCAACTTGAATTTGTTCCTTTTCACCAATCGCATTAATAGAAGAAATAATGTCGGCATCGTAGTAGCGAATAAGATTGGGATGACTCATATCATCCATTCGATTGATTTCGCTAATAATATCATATTTAGCAGAAGCAGTACCATTGTAAAACTTTAAGGCCACTTCGCGTTTTCGAATAGTGTCGAAGGCGCGATATACCTTTGCAAAGCCACCTTTACCTACAAAGTCTTTCTTCAAATCAAATTGGTATCGTTCTCTAAATTTCATAGACGAAATAACATGAATGTAAACTACTTAAAATTTCCACACAATATTCACACCACATTATTAAATTATGTGATACTATAAATAATAAGTTTGAAATATGCATCTAAATTATGCTCTTTGATAAATGAACACCATATAGGAATGGTTCAATGAAGCACTTAAAACCTGACAATGGTATGGAATATCAAACAACATCCATTACAAAAAGGAAAAATAAAACAATCAATATCACCCAAGCAATGACCGACATAAAGGTCACTTTCAATATTTCGGTACCATCATCAATGGTGCGATTACGCACAAAAAAGAAAAGAATGAAGCCAAAAAGAGGGGTGAAGATAAGATTCCCTGCTATTAATAAACTGTTTGGTATTTCAAATGTTGCCCTTTTATTATTTTTGCTAATATTATTATTGCTTTTATTAGCCGCCTTTTTAGGTGTAGGTAAAGGATGACCCTCCAAAATAGCCAATACCTCTTTAGCAGTTGCCGCCCTTTGCGTAGCTGATTTTACCAAACAAGCCTTAATCACTGAGCGAAAAGGCTCCATGATATTCTTCATATCCGTCAACTCCTTTTCCATAATATTTACCATTACCTCTCGATGGTCAGCTCCTTCCTTCGTATTACCAAAAGGCAAACTACCCGTAAACAATTCATACAAAATCACTCCCAACGACCACAAATCTACATTCGTTCCCAATTGCTCGTTGATACCAAATTTTTTAACATTAAATTGTTCAGGAGCCATATACTCTACCGTTCCCATCAATTTCGAAGATTGCCCACCACCTTCCAAACGTTTTGCCAAGCCAAAATCTGCAATTTTACAATCCCACTGTCGCTGCGCCCGATGCATCAACAAATTTTGCGGCTTTATATCCCGATGTACAATGCCATGCTGATGCAAATAGTCCAAGCCTTTTAATATCCCGCGCACGACCTTTAAAATAGTCGCTGTGTCAGGAAAACTCAGGATAAAATCATTAAAATCACCACTATTCGCATACTCCACAATTGCCACTTGGATACCTTCATCCTCAAAAGAACTAGCATCATTTTGTAGCTGTACCGCATTAAAGTAACGAATAAGGTTAGGGTGGCTTAAGGTAACCGCCTTGCGTAGCTCTTCCATGACACCATATTTGTCATTCGGATTACCTTGATAAAACTTTAAGGCCACGGTTCGATTTTCTACGACATCAAGTGCTTTATACACTTTTGCAAATCCTCCTTTCCCCAATAAATCTCTTTCGGGAATGTACTGATAACGTTGTCGAAACTCTTGAAGGGTCATAAACATAGGTTTAGCTCCTAAATATAAGGATGTTCCATCGTAAAAATAGTACTAAAGGCATAAAAATGTAATTTGGAAATAAGAAGATGTTGATTTTGGGCGTGTCCAAGCCGTCATATTTTCACTCGCTTCAAGCGAGTGGCAATATGACGGCTCGGTCAGGCTATTCGCTTGTAGTTGGCTCACCGCCACTAGTTCAGCATAATCCTAGCAGTGTCTTCCGTTGTCAGCCCTGCTAGTCTTTGCTTCACAAAGTGGCGGTTTCGCCAAGCTACCGCTACTATCCTTCACGCAGGTTCCTCCTCAAAGTAAAAAAGAATCTGCATGATTAAATTGTACACTCCAACTAAATTATTTATCTTTATGTTAATTATAGTGTACAATTAACTAAATAAAAATAAAGGGTGGAGAAAGAGGAGAAAAGGTGAGTATGTTGAAATTTTTTATGTGAAATAAAAATAAGTTAAAGTAAAATATGGTAAAATATACAATACAAAATCTTGAAGAAAACTACTCTATTGTAGCAGAGGATGTGGAAAAATATCTAAAAGCTAACGAGTTAAAAATTCCCAAAAATGGAAAACTATCAAAGAAAGTTTATCAAGGAGTGCTTGATTTTTATATAGAAAATGAAAAGAGGGTTTTAAACAACGGGTCTAAACCAAAAGAAAAACCAGCTTTTGAATCTGAGGATAAAAGAGTAGCTATCTATCATCAAGATGTGATAACGTTTTTAAAAAGTTTGCCCAGTAATAGTGTAGATTTGATTATGACAGACCCCGCTTATTCGGGAATGAATCAAAAGTTAAAACTAGGGAAAGGAAAAATAATTGGTAGATATAAAGACAGAGGGGAAAAAGGAAAATGGTTTGATGAATTTTTAGATACAGAAGAAAATTATAATACATTTTTGAAAGAATGTTATAGAGTATTAAAGGATAATCGACATATCTTTTTAATGTTCGATTCTTATTCTCTTTTAACCTTAGCTCCTATTGTGCGAGATGTTTTTGATGTGAAAAATATTTTAGTGTGGGACAAAGTAAATATTGGTTTAGGGCATTACTTCAGAAGAAGACACGAATTTATATTGTTTGCAAGTAAAGGAAAACGAAAGGTCAAGCTAAGAAGTATTCCAGATATTTGGAATATTAAAAGATTTTCTCAAGCTCCATATCCCACTCAAAAACCAACAGAAATTTTTGAGTTGATGTTGGTAAGTAGTGCTGAGGAGGATTTTGTCGTTTGCGATCCTTTTTTGGGAAGTGGGGCAGCAGCTATTGCAAGTATCAAAAGAAAATGCCGCTTTATTGGCTGTGATATTTCGGAAACATCCATTGAAAAATCAACCAATAGAATCAAAGAATTTATCGAAACGGGCAATGATAATATGCAGAAGAATCCAATGCATGGAAACGATGAAAAAATGCTAAAAATATTACAAAGTGGCTAACCTAAGCAAAACAAAAACATTATTCGCATTTACCTCGCCCCGAACTTTGGAAAAGATAATTCCAGAATTAAGGCTTTTAATAGATGATTTTCAAGGTCAAACTTGGAATAAGCAGACACAAGTAGATTTTTTTAAGATTCTTTTTGATTCTCCCTATTACAAAGGTGATAAGATGCCTTCAAATGTGTCTTTAGCGGCAAGAGATAGAATAACAAGAGCACCTAAAGCACTTGGATTTGTTGATCTCAAGCCCAAAATTGAAATTACACCAGCGGGTCAAGCTCTTTTAAAAGAGAAAAGAATAGGTGATGTTTTTACACGTCAACTAATGAAGTTTCAATTTCCTTCACCATATCATAAATTGCCAGAAGATAGATTTTGTATCAAACCATATTTAGAGTTTTTACACTTGTTAAAAGCTGTAAAAAGTTTATCAAAAACGGAAATAGCTTTATTCTTTTTACCATATATTCATGTTGATAACTTTGATGATACAGTCAAGAAAATCCTTGATTATCGAGAAAATGCGAAGAGCTTCAAAGGAAGTCGTAAGACTTATGCTTACCATCAATTTGAAAAAGAAATAAAAAAGGTTTACTATAAAGAGATCGCAGCAAAGGATTTGAAAACTAGAGAAAGTTCGGATGCAACACTGCAAAAATTTATCAAGACAAAACGAAGTAATTGGACTGATTATGCAGATGCTTTTGTCAGATATTTAAGAGCGACAGAACTCGTTACCTTTCAAGAAAAAACATTACGGGTAGTTATTTCATCAGCAAAATCCAAAGAAGTCAATCACTTGCTAAAAACAATTGATAGAAAACCAATAAAATTTAACTTAAAATCAGAGTTTAAGGACTATTTATTTTCGAATGATAATGTCACCTTGTTTTATGATATTCGAACAAACATACTCAATGAATTAAAACAATTAGACTTAGACTTTGATACTAATTTGTCGATTGAGGAACTGAAAGATTTGCTTGAAATTGGAATTGAGACAACTAAAATAGAGAAAATTAAAGAAACAGAAAAAGGGCTTAAAAATTTCAAAGAATACGACGATATTGTTTCAGTTTTTGAGAAACTACAAAAAAGAGATGTTCCTGACCCTCCGCTTTATTTAGAATGGAACGTTTGGAGAGCTATGGTTATGTTGAATTATGCAATTTCCGTTAAAGGTAATTTCAAGATTGATCTTGACGGAATTCCTCTTACAACGGCTGGAGGAAATATGCCTGATATTGAAATTGAGTATGGCGATTTCAAATTGATTGTTGAGGTAACGATGTCAAGAGGAAACACGCAATTTAAAATGGAAAGTGAGTCTGTTCCAAGACATTTTGGGAAGATTAAAGAAGGAACAGATAAAGAGGTTTTTTGTCTATTCATCGCACCTAAAATAAGTGAAGGTGCTTTAGCCCATTTCTTCAATTTGAATAGATTTAAGACTAAGTTATATGGTGGGAAAACGCAAATAGTACCAATTGATTTATCTCGATTTTTGGTATTTATCAAAGTGGCAAAAGATAAAAAACTAGCTGGTTCTTCTTCAATAAAAAAGTATTTGCATAAAGCTATTCAAGCAAATTTTAGTGCTGAAGATGAAGAAATTTGGCAAACTGAAATTTATGATACCATTCCGAATTGGGTAACTTAAAAAGAAGGAAGCAAGTACTACCTACCAGCGATGACGCTGGCGTCAGCCTAATTCAATCATTCAGTCAACCACTCATTCACTCATTGTTTACCGCGTGAGGGATAGTAGCGGTAGCTTGCCAAACTAGCAACATCATGAGGCTTTGCCTAGCAGGGCTGACGAAGGAAGACACTGCTAGGCAATATAGCCACATAAGTTTGCTAGGAGGCAACTACAAGCGGATAGCCCGACGTGTATAAAAAAAGCGCAGTAACCGTTTGTACGGTTATTGCGCTTTTCTTTATACACGGCACGCCCAAATAAAATGAGCGAAAGTCTAAACTACTGTTTTACAAACTTATGCGTAACAATTTGTTGTTCGTTTTGTAGGGTCAGTAGATAAACACCAGTAGGGAAAGCTCTTACATCAATATCAATAGCATTGATACCTACTTGTGTTTTGTTGATTTGTCGAGTGCCAACAAGCTTGCCCGCATAATCGTATATGTGAATGGTCGTGCTTGTTTGTACTGGAGTCATAAAGTCGATATGTAGGAAGTTGGTAGCAGGAACAGGTAATATATTGATAATACCGAAGCTATTTTCACCTCTTACAAGTGAAATAACCGCAGAAGATACAGTATGTCCACTTACATCTGTCATATCAAGACGATAGTAGCTAATACCTGTTGGTGCTTGTTTGTCGAGCCACTCATAATTGGTGGTTGCTGTCGGGTTACCTGCTCCATCAACTTGTGCAATGGCTTCAAAATCAACACCATTGCTAGAGTGGTAGAGCGTAAAATAATCATGTCCTACTTCATTGGCAGTTGTCCATGATAATATATTGCCATTATTAGCTGCCTCTCCACTAAAGTCTAGTAAATTGAGGTCTACACCTCTAGTAACAAGGTTATTACAAGAAGCCGCTTCACAACCCGAACCATCATCAATGATGACGATAAACTCTTCGGTTCCTTCGTAAAAATAAGGGCCAAGGACACCTATTTCTTCAAAACGTAATTCTTCGGTTGAGCCATCTGGAGAAGTCATCGTATATAACCCATTGCCTGTTTCAGGTAAGCCACCAGAAGGACGAACAAGGATGTAATAAATAAATCCAGTTTCATCAAAAATTACTCTACATTCTACTTCAGGGCAGTTGAGTTCTAAAATTTCTGCTGTTACCTCAAAACTAGTTGCTTGGCAAAGTGCATTAGAAGCAGGTGAAATAAGGATGGTGATCATATTGTCATCTCCTTCTGCGAGTGAGAAGGCACTAGGCGATGCGCTATCATCTTCGCAGGTTGGTATCACTGTAAAATTGTTAAAGCCGTCATTTTCAAGGCTAGGAGCTTTTGGAGCAGGATAAATTACATAGGTAACAGTTCCTGCTTCAATGCTAACAGCTTCGTCATCAATACAACCAACGGTTAGTTGGAAGGTATAGGTAATGGCATCACAATCTAAGTCATTAGATAAAAGAATACTAGGACTAGCACCACCATCTATCGAAACAGATGGGCCTTCTAATTGTGTCCAAGTAAAGGTAGCTTTGTTGGCTCCTTCACCCGAAACAGTGACGGCGGGAAGCATGACTTCATATTCTGATTCTCCACAAAACTCTTCCATTCCACTTGCTGCTGTTATATCTGCTTCAATGGGGCATGGAACAGCAGTAGCAGTACATTCTGGAATTTCGAGGGTAAAGGTTTCGGCATTACATCCTTCACGGCTCACTTGAATATCAATGGTATTGCCACTGGTTCCTGGTGCTTGTATAGGTATCATATCAGGACTTAACATATCATCTGGACAAGCTGTAACGATGCTGTATTCACAAATTTCATTTAGGCGTACAAGAGTAGGTGTTTCGATAGCTGGATATACTACATAAGTTACTGATCCCCCATTTAGAGAAATATCGGCATCTTCCAAACAACCTACTTTTAGAGTAAACGTGTAAGTTACTGCTTCACAAGTTTCATTACTGTTCAACACTACTTCATCTTCACCAGCACCACTTAAAATTTCTACTGTTGGGCCACCTGTTTGTGTCCAAGTAAAGGTCGCATTATCCGCATTACTACCCGTTACGGCTGCATAAGGCAATGCCATTTTTACATCTGCGCTCATACACATTTCGTCAGAAATAGAAATAGGGGTTACTTCTGCTTGGTCAGGACAAACAGAAACAGCAGGGCAAGCAGGGATAGATAATTCAAATGGAGCTGTTGAACAACCTGCATTGGATACTTCAATCAATACCGTTTCGCCTGCTGATCCTGGGTTTTGTGATGGAATAGTAGTCGTAGATAAAATATCTCCTGAACAGGCAGGACTAATACTATATTCACAAATAGCATTTAAACGAGTAATAGTAGGAGCAAGTGGTTCTGGATATACTACAAATGTGATTTCTCCTCCATTAAGTACTAATTCAGCATCGTCAGTACAACCAATAGTTAATTTAAAGGTATAACTAATACCCTCACAGCTTGTATTTTGTGGTAAGGTGATAGAAGGAGAAGTTCCAGAAGGTACACTAACATTAGGGCCAGCGGTTTGTGTCCAGGTATAATTGGCATTAGCAGCAAATTCACTATTGACGGCTACTTCTGGTAAGGAAATCATATTGCCTGCTGGATCATTACAAAGCTGATTGGCACTAGAAGAGTAAGGTATAACTTCGGATTGTAACGGACAGTCGGTTGTTAGAACAAGACAGTCTGGAATAGGAAGCGTAAAGGCTTTTGTGCAGAAGGCATTGGTGATGCTAACGCTAAATGTTTCGCCTGTGGTACCTAAAGCTTGGCTAGGTACAACGGCTGGACTAAGTATATCTGTGGTACAAGCAGCGGTAATCGAATAATTACAAACATCATCTAATTTAGCAATTACTGGTTGATTGGGTTCTGGATACAAGATGTACTTATAGCTTCCTCCTGATAAACTCAAACTAGGATCATCAGTACAGCCAATGGTTAAAGTAAATTGGTATTCTACTGCTTCGCAACCTGTATTTTGTAGTAGGGTAACAGCGGGGTTACTTCCCGTAGGAATACTAATAGTAGGACCATCTGTTTGTGTCCAAGTGAATACCGCTTTATTCGCAAAATCTCCGCCTACACTTACAGTGGGAAGCGTGTAATTATTACCTGAAACATTATTACAAACACTCAAACTATCATTCAATGGGGTAATATCTGCTACGAGTGGACAATTGACTTGTACAAGTGGACATTTAGGAATAGCTATTTCATAATCTAAAATAGCACAACCATCATTAGAGACACCAACGGTAATAGTACTACCTTCAAAACCTGGTGATTGG
Source organism: Bacteroidota bacterium (assembly GCA_020629895.1). Taxonomy (GTDB): domain Bacteria; phylum Bacteroidota; class Bacteroidia; order Chitinophagales; family UBA2359; genus JAHDHP01. The sequence continues at coordinate 4,409 of JAHDCM010000018.1, read as the reverse complement.
TTCGGAATAGAAGTGGTAGTGAGGTTATCACTATTACAATTTCTATTGATTGTATAAGCACATTCTCCACTAACTCTTGCAATAGTTGGTGCTTGAGGAGTTGGGTAAACAATATATCGAACTTCCCCACCATCATAAGAGATAGCAGCATCTTCGGTACATCCAACAGATAAACGGAAGACATACTCTACGGTACTACAAGAGGTGTTTTCTCCTAAGACAAGTGTAGGCGTATTACCATCAGGAATAGTCACAATTGGTCCACTAGACTGTGTCCAAGAGAATGTCGCAGTGCTAAATCCAAAAGATGGATTAGGTAGGCTAACGGTTGTTACATCATCTCCACATAGATCGTTACTTTCATCAAATACCAACACATCATTTTCTTCAGGACACTCATTAGTGGGTTCTAAACAGTCAGGAAGTGTTACTTCAAAAGTAGCTGCAGGACAAGCAGCATTAGAGACACTAACGTTGATAGTTTGACCAATACTAGGAGGTAATTGATCAGGAATAGTAGCAGGAGAGAGATTATCCGTATCACAATTAGGTACCAATACATAAGAGCAAGTTTCGCTCGTTTTTTGTGCCGTAGGAGCTTGTGGAGTAGGGAAGACTGTAAAACTAACGCTTCCCCCATCTAGGTTGACATTGGTATCAAAAGAGCAACCAATAGCTAAACTAAAGGTATATAATACAGGATCACAACTTGTATTTTCTAGTAAGTCTACTTGAGGAGCAGTATCACCCGATACCGATACACTTGGTCCCGCAGTTTGTGTCCAAGAATAAGTTGCACTACTAGCTCCTTCTCCTCCAACTGTTGCAGGACTTAAAGTAATTGATAGATTACTTGACTCGCCACATAAATTTGTATTACCACTAACAGTTGATATATCTGCTTGGCTTGGGCATACATCTCCGCCCCCATCATCAGGACATGCAGGGATGGATACCGAATAAGTGCGTTCTACATCAGGACAATTGCTATTGGTTACAAGTAAGTCGATACTAGAAGCAGCAGTACCTGGAGCAGCACTAGGTATTGAATTGGGGCTTACAACATCATTTGGACAAACAAGAACAATAGAATAATCACAGTTATCATTATCTCTAACAATTTCAGGGCTTTGGGGAATTGGGTACATTTCATAAGTAACGGTACCTCCATCAAAAGATAAAAATGGGTCTTCCGTACAGCCAATACTTAAAGAGAAAGTATAAGTTTCAGTACCACAACCAGTATAGTCGGATAAAACAACGGTAGGACTAGCCACTTGGTCAAGATCAACCGCAGGTCCCGCTGTTTGTGTCCACGTATAAGTGACATTGTTCGTATTCGCTCCACTTACAGTTGCAGTTGGTAACGAAACTGTATTTTGACCAGCACAAAGGTCTATGGCTTCAGTGCCAAAACTCTCAATATCATCACTACTTGGGCAGGCAATAGGCTCTTCAGGGCATTCAGTGACATTGACTTGGAACGTTTGTCCCGCACATGCAGGATTGGAAACGACGACATCAATTGTTGTTATTCCTGCTCCAGGAGCTTTATCGGGAACTGTTGTGGTGGTTGTTTCAAAAGAACAAGCGAGATCAATTGCATACGTACAAGTTTCATCTTGTCGAAGTACTTGTGGTTCACTAGGGGCAGGGTACACATTATACGAATAAGTACCTCCATTGAGGCTAACACCTGGATTAGTAGTACAGCCAATTTCTAGGTTAAAAATATAAGTAACAATTTCACAATTAGTAGAACTATTTGCCTCCAAAGATACGGTTGGTCTGGCACCACTAGGTACAGTAACAGTGGGTCCTGCTGATTGTGTCCACGTATAAATCGCTTTCCCAGCATTGGCACCACTAATAGATATCGCAGGTAATTGAACTGTATTGTCAGTGGTACATACATCGGTTTGTCCATTGACAGCCGTTACTTCGTTTTGTTCTGGACAGGCATCGTCGCAACTTGGAATAGACACATCGAAAGGAACATCACCACATACACCGTTTGAAACCGTAACCGCAAAAGTTTGTCCACTACTTCCTGTAGATTGATCAGGAACATTCGTACTACTTAATGTCTCTAATGTAGGACAAGCAGCACTAATACTATAAGAACAAGTGGCTCCTTGACTTTCGAGGCTGATAGTTGGAGTAGAGGGAGTAGGATATAAGCGGTATGTATAAGTCCCTCCATTTAAACTAACACTAGCATCATCAGAACAAGTAATTGCCAAATTGAACGTATATTCTGCAATATTACAACTTGTATTTGCTTGTAGAGAAATACTAGGAGCATCACCAGCTGGAACAGTAACAGTAGGCCCTGCTGTTTGTGTCCAAGTTAAAATAGCATTATCACTTCCTGTTCCAGAAACAGGAACACTTGGAAGAATCACATTAGGGCTAGAACTACACACATCTTCAGAGCCACTTGCAGGCGTAAAACCTGCTACTGAGGGACATTGTACACAAGCTGGTGCTTCTTGAACCGCTGAGTCATCTAAGATGCCTTGTGTATGAGCAGGATTATTAGAGTCGAGGTTGAGTAGCGTAAAATTAGAATTAAATACCAAACCAGTAGGCGTATCCAAATCCATGATTTCAAAGCAAAACTCTCCTACATCTAGCCATTCATTTGTGACGAGAGGACAACCAAAATTAGCCAAAGCCATATTAGTCGTCATATTTCCCTCTCCTAATGCAGTCCCATCACTCTGAAAGTTGATATAATCAAAGTCTGCGTCGAAATAAGGAGCGCGAGTACCACCAAAAGCACATTCGGTACCATCTCCAAAATTGAGAGCCGTGTATGGCTGAATAACCCCTGGATTGAATTGAATGGAATTAGGGTCAAAGTTGATGTATATCGTATGCGCACCAATAGCAAACTCTTCACTAGCAATTGCTGAACGAATTTGCACGACTACACAATAAACAGGTACTTCTCCAGTACAGTCAATGGTAGGCGGCTTAAATTGTAAATCATAGGTTCCTAGATCTACTTCTGTTTGTGTATAACCAATTTGTGATAGAAACAAGGTACAATACACCAAACACAGTAGAGCAAGTGCGTTTTTTTTAAAATTCATAGTTTTATTTTTTATTGAGCATTTTATACAATTCGATGCTTAAGTAAAATAGTTAATTCGTTAGTAGGGTATTATAATTTTCATTCATGCGATTAAACAGCACATCCTCTACAATGTATGTATAGGATGTTTACTTACAATTAAAAATAAAAAAAGAGAAAATTACAGGACAATAAATGCACTAGTGATCCTTCTACACTAGTAATCAGGCATTTATTAGAGAGTAGTTGATAGAAAAGAAGCCAATAAAAATAATAATAATAAGTTAACAAACTTGTACATTCAGCGAAAATATACTTGTTAAAGAAGCTTATAACGAATCACTTAAAACAGAGCGCACACATAAGCTTGCATATATAGGACACAAGATAAGCATCCAAAATTAAATTAACAAAATTTGCAAGGTACTTGCCTTTAATCTTTTGCTGAAAAGCTCTACCTTCGTTATACTTATTTGAAAAATGTATAATGTTATTATGAAAGCAGTTATTATTGGAGCAACATCTGGAATTGGTTTAGAATTGACCAAAAAACTAGTCAATGAAGGCTGGGAAGTAGGTATTACAGGAAGGAGAGTACATATTTTACAAGATCTTCAGAAAGCGTTAGGCAAACAGGTCTATTTTGCCCGAATGGATGTAAGTGAATTCGAGGAGGCTAGAGCCATATTAGGAGATTTGATTCAAGAAATGGGCGGGGTAGATGTACTGATTCTAAATGCAGGAATTGGGTCATTTACGCGTACTTGGGAAAAAGAAAAAGCAATCATTGATATAAACGCAACAGGTTTTGCCGCACTTGCCAATATCGGTTATAAATACTTCGAAGAACAAGGAGGAGGGCAAATCGTTGGAATTTCATCTATTGCTGCTGAGCGAGGAAGCAGCTTCATCCCTGTATATAATGCAACAAAGGCTTTTATTAGTAGTTATATGGAGGGCTTACGGACACATGCCCAAAAAAAGCGAAACGGAATTACTATCACGGATATTCGACCTGGTTTTGTAGAAACCCCAATGACGGAACAAAATGGAGATAATATGTTTTGGGTAGCCACCGCCGATAAAGCCGCCAAGCAGATTATGCAAGCTATGAAACGCAAAAAGAAAGTGGCCTATATTACAAAAAGGTGGTGGTTGGTTGCAAAATTATTAAAAGTATTGCCCGATTTTATTTATAGTCGTGTTGCTTAGTACACTGTAAATTAAATAAATTGATATTTTTGCTGTGCCATTTTTGATTACAGACAAGGCGTGAAACGCAGGCATACTTCCTATAGCAAGCCAACAGATGCGAGGCTTTTCAACGTAG
>JAHDCM010000445.1 GCA_020629895.1 Bacteroidota bacterium | reverse complement strand
TTTCAGTCTCCAGTTGCTTGCCTTGCATCCATCAAACATTCATTCCCTGCACCAATTCCTTAATCACAGTTGTCATTTTCGGTTCTGCCTCCATCGCTACTGCAATCACCTCCTCTAAGGTCAACGGCTTCACCACTTCTGGCGGATAGCCCAAATCGGTGGCAATAGAAACGGCAAACACTTTCAGTCCAGCATGCACCGCTGCAATCACCTCTGGCACCGTAGACATCCCTACAATTTCTCCCCCCATTTTATGCAGGTGTACATACTCTGCTTTCGTTTCTAGATTAGGGCCTTGTAAGCCTACATAAACGCCTTTATGATAGCTAAAACCATGTTTCTCAGCGATTATTGATGCTTTTTCTATCAACTCCAAGCTATATGGTTCACACATATCTGGAAAACGTGGGCCAATCCGCTCATCATTAGGGCCTCGAAGTGGGTTTTCACTATGTAAGTTGATATGATCATGAATAAAGACAAGATCTCCTTTTCCAATATGGGTGCAGGTACTTCCTGAAGCATTAGAAATTAATAAAGTACTGATCCCCAAAAACTTCATTACATAAACGGGAAATACCACCTGTTTCATGTTGTATCCTTCGTAATAGTGAAACCGTCCTTGCATGGCTACAATCGGCTTACTCCCCAAATAACCAAAAATAAGACGGCCTTTATGACTTTCTACCGTAGAAACAGGAAAATGTGGTAGTGTTTCATAAGGAAATTCATGGGCTATTTCAATATCATTTACCAAGCCTCCCAAGCCCGTACCTAGTATAATTCCATATTGAGGTAGGAAATCTGTTTTCGCACGAATATGCGCAACTGTTTCCTGTATTTTATCATAAAGTTGTTCCATATTATTAAACGTATTAACAAATTAAGTTTGACACACCAATTGACATTAAAATAATCCTCCTCCTAATGTATAGTGATAACCATCTGGGCCTACTGAATCGTTTAATCGACTAATTACCCAATCCACATCATCATTAGGCCCACTGAAATAATAAGGTTTGCCATCTTTTCCAAACTCTATCTCTATAAATTCAATATCATCGGCAGCATCAAGTATGTACTCTGTAATATTAAAATCTTTATCTCGTACTTCTAATCCCAAATCTTCGGCATACTCAATGGCTCCATAAATAATATTTTGTAAAAAGATTGGATAAGTATCTTCCGCAACCTGTCCTCGTTGGTCGTAAATCTCCTCTTTAAAATCTTCTAATTCATCCGCATCCATTCCAAAACGGAAAAAAGTACTTTTCAAACCCAAACAGAAAACATCTACCAAATACAAGCCTATAATGAACTTACCACTAGGTTGTTCCCTAGTAATCATAATGACAGCCAAACCAGCTGTCTGCCAATCACTATTGACATAACAAGGGCCAAAAGGCAATTTATTTGCTTTTGTCATAATGTACTTCTTTGGTGTCATCTGAACCACCTGTGTCTTTTTTTTCTTTTTCTTTTTCTTTGCCATGATTTATAATTTATTTTCTAATATATGACCCAACTAATTGCCTCAATATTTGCGCATCAGTTCCTTGAAAACGAACCTCAATTGGCAAGTAATACAAGGGCAATTGTTCTGTTTCAATCCAATCTTGGTGCAATAAGAAGCGCATCGCATCTTTTTCAGTGGTAATAATACACTTTTGACTCGTCTCCATAGTGTCAAATTGCTTTTTGATTTGTACTAAGTTCCCTTTTGAAAAAAGGTGATGATCACCAAAATAGCGGGTATGTACCTTCTTTACCTTTGTCTCCAAATATTCCTGAATAACCTGAGTACGAGCAATACCACAAACCAACAAGACCTCTAAATCCTTATGTAATACTTGTTGTTCTAAATGACTATTTAAACCACAAAGATCATGATAATTTATTTGTGAAAAAAGTAATTGTTGGTGTGGAAATGGACGAATTTCTTCTTCCCACTGGCTACGTTCTTCTCTACTTAGCTCATGGGGGCATTTAGTAATAATAATTACATCTGCTCGCTGATAAGCTTCCGGATCTTCTCGTAAACGTCCGAGAGGTAATAAGTGATCTTGTGTAAAAGGGCGGTCATACTCTGTAAGTAGCAATTGCAACCCTACTTTAACTTGCCGATGCTGAAAATTATCATCCAAAACAACTACTTCTAAATCAGGATGTTCCATCAACATCGCAGGAATACCGAATGCACGACTTTCGCAAACTGCCGTAACCACTTTCGGAAATTTTCGATATATTTGTAAGGGTTCATCTCCAATATCAATGGCAGTACTTTCCGAATTGGCAAGTACAAAGCCTTTGGAAAGACGCTTATAACCTCGACTCAACATTCCCACCTGAAAATCGCCTGCTAGTTCTTTCAATAAATACATGACATGTGGCGTTTTACCAGCACCTCCCGCGCATAAATTACCGACCCCAATAACAGGTAGCTCAAATTCAACACTTTTGTGCCACCCCTTATCAAAGAAGTAGTTGCGAAGAGCGGTACTCCAGCCATATAGTTTAGAAAAAGGAAAAAGAATAGGTTTCAAGTAGTCATTTTATGATAAGTAAA
>JAHDCM010000017.1 GCA_020629895.1 Bacteroidota bacterium | reverse complement strand
TTTAAAACTGAAAATAAATAAATTCTGCACTCGTAAATACACCAAAGCCCAAAATCAAGACCATAATAGTCACATAGGCCACCCAGCGCACAATCTGCGAATCACTATATAAAGGAGTAGGCTTTTTGCCCCACTCTTCCCAAGCATGTATAAACTCCATCACTCCAATAAACAAAAAGCATAGCACCAATTCATAAGCCTCCAAGCCATTAAACATACTGAGCGTAAACTGTGAACTATCTATTTTAAACATGTTTCCAATCAATCCAACAGCATACGAAACCGTAGGCGCGCGGAAAAAGACCCAAGCCAAACAAGCTAATAAAAAGGTCATAAAAATCTGTACCCCTCTAAAAACCTTCGGATGATCTGCTAATCCCATGCTTTTGGCAATACCTCCACGCCACTTATCGGTAATAATCGCAAATACCAAATAAAACCCATGCAAAGCTCCCCAAACGACAAAAGTCCAATTCGCCCCATGCCACAAGCCACTCACCAAAAAGGTAATAAACAAATTATAATACCATCGCCACTTCACCACACGGTTTCCTCCCAATGGGATATACACATAATCTCGAAACCAAGTCGATAACGAAATATGCCAACGCTGCCAAAACTCCCGAATCGAACCCGCAAAATAAGGACGCCTAAAGTTTTGCATCAAATCATAGCCCATCACCTTCGCTGCCCCAATCGCAATAATCGAATAACCCGCAAAATCGCCAAATATCTGAAACGCAAAAAAGAACGTCGCAATAATTACCTCCAAACCCTCTGCTTTTACCAATAATGGTTGCCCCGCATCCAATATTGCCTGCGCTTTTTTAGGAGTCAAGTACACCTTCTCTACAAATGGACCCAAACGGTCAGCAATCACCAACTTCATAAAAAAGCCCCAAGCCATCATCTTCAATCCATCTACTACACGCCGATAATCAAAGTCCATTTTTTGCCGAAATTGAGGCAGTAAACGACTAGGCCGTTCAATAGGCCCCGCCACCAATTGCGGGAAAAAAGAAACATACAAGGCAAAAAGCCCCAGATGTCGCTCTGGTTTAACTTTCTCATTATATACGTCAATACTATAACTCAAGGTCTGAAACGTATAAAAGGAGATCCCTACTGGCAATAATACATTAAAGGCGGGTACCTCCAACATAATATTAAACTGGTCAAAAAAGGCGTTTACACTATCTCCAAAAAAGTTAAAGTATTTAAACCCAAATAAAATACCCAAATTACATAACAAGCTCAAATACAACCACTTTCGCCGTTGCTTCTTTTCAGGTATCTCACTCATCCGTATCGCTACAAAATAATCGACTAAGGTCGAAATCAATATCAACACGATATACTCCACCCGCCAGCACATATAAAAATAGTAACTCGCTGCCAATAAGAGTATCCATCTATATTTATAGGGAAGTAAAAAATAGGTGATAACTACTATCGGAAAGAAAAAAACAAATGCAATAGAGTTAAATAGCATATCTTAACTTAAAATAAGTCAACAAAGATATTACTTGTCTTCTCCTATTCTAAATTTATCTCAAAAATTTATGCACAAATGACACCCAAGACGCTTCATACCACCAAACATGTATAACTTTACCATTATACCAATGTAATTTACAGGTAATTAAACGGCTTTAGTTTGGGGCTACCACCTGAAACTGTTACTTTTGCTGGTCAAGGTTCGTCCAAATGCCCGCAACATCAAAAAATACGAATGTCCACAAAGCTATCTGTTATAGTACCCGTTTACAACGAAGAGGAGAACGTGCAGGAACTGCATCGTGAAATAAAAGAAGTATGTGAACGGGAAGGCTATATCTACGAAATTATTTTTATTGACGATGGATCTACCGATCGAACCGCTGAATTAACCAGCCAATTAGACCCCGTCGTATTGATCCAATTACGTAAAAATTTTGGACAAACAGCAGGTTTTGATGCAGGTATTAAACACGCAAAATATCCCTACCTTGTCACTATGGATGGTGATCGTCAAAATGATCCGAATGATATACCTAATCTCATCAAGCATCTAGAAACCAACCAGTTAGATGTCGTATCGGGCTGGCGAAAAAATCGAAAAGACTCCTTCTTTAAAAACTTCGTCTCCAGAGGTGCCAACTTTCTACGTAAAATACTTATCAATGATGGTATTCATGATAGTGGCTGTTCCCTCAAAATTTACCGCAAAGAATGTTTTAAAGGAATCAGCTTGTATGGGGAAATGCACCGATTCATTCCTGCTATCCTTAAAATTAAAGGTTTTAAAGTAGGGGAAATCGTGGTCAATCATCGAGCGCGTACCGCAGGGGTTACCAAATACAATTGGAGACGCACCATCAAAGGGTTTATTGACATGATCTCTGTTTGGTTCTGGAATAAATATGCTGCCCGCCCATTACACCTACTTGGAAGTATTGGTATTGTTCTGCTCATTCTAGGAACCCTCTCCTTGTCTTTCACCATCCTCTCCTTCTTCGCAGGACAAGGGATGTCGGAAACCGCATGGCCACTACTCACTACATTCCTCTACCTTAGTGGTATTCAATTATTTATTTTTGGTCTAATAGCAGACATCATCCTCAAAAGCTATTTTGAAACAACAGACGACCAATCCTACAGTATCGCAAAAATCATCGAAAATAAAAATGAAGACCAGTTGGTGGGCTAATATATTGCAGTTGCTGAAAGGGATGCTACCTATTAGCATTATTATCGTACTAATGCTAACACTAGGACATCGAAGTATTGCACTCGATAGTACTGTACATTTATCCCTATATGCACTCACAATCGGTTTAGGAATCGCTGCTTTTTTTCGCAAAGAAAAAACGCAGAAATGGTATCCCGCTATTCGAATGGGATTTGTCATTTTAATACTGTTCAACCTATTCCTATCCATCCCCTATTTCCAAAATATAGATGCACTGAGGATCTACTTCTTTTATGGAGCTGCCATACTAGGAACCCTCACCCTACTCCTCCAACCCCTCAATCCCTTAGTCCCTCAGTCCCTAGATAATTCGTCGCACGTCGCACATCGCACATCGCACAATAACGTGTCAAAATACACCATAGCACTACTCCTCCTAGCCATCACTACCCTCTCACTCATCCTCCGTTACTGGAATCTCGACTTCCTCGACTCCTATCGAGACGAAGACCACCACCTTTCCAGTGCCAGAAAGCTACTTGAGAACGGCTCCTTCCAATACTCCAGAGGAAAACTAGTTACCTACTGTGCCACCTTCTTTATCTGGCTTGGGCAAGCCACCTCCTATCACGAATACTTACACTGGGGACGTATCCCTAGTATCATATTTGGTGGACTAGCCGCCATACCGATCTACTTCTTAGGACGTAAAGTATCAACAGGTACGGGCATAATAGCGGCATTACTTTGGGCAACCTCCCCCTGGGCAATTGGCGTATCTAAAAACATGCGCGAACACGCTTATTATGTGGGTATTATTGTCGTATTTATTCTCCTATTTATCCGCCTACTTGAAATGCTCACCACTCTCAAAAAAGAGAATGGTAGATATATCATTTTATTGGGGCTACTCATAGCCAACCTAATGGTTTATTCCTTTTTTATTGACCGCCTATCTACCCTTAAAGTAGGGGGAGGCTTAATGGCAGCCGCTCTCGTAGGCTATGGACTAACCCATCTCAAAGAACTCTTCCAAGTATTTAAAAAACATAAGTGGTTAGTCCCACTTTTGGCTTTATTCTTAGTAGGCTTTCTACTCTTGGTAAAGCGGGTAAAATTCTTGAGCTTCGACAATACCTTCGAAATCAAATGGGCCAATACCTTTCTATATCCCCAAGCAGCCATGCCGGTACATTGGTGGCAAAACGAACTAGCAAACCGCCTGCTCGTTTACCTCTTCCTCTTCATCGGAATGATTGGCTCTTTGTACTCCAAAACGCGTTATTATTTTGTCAACCTAATCATGGTACTCATAATCATTACAGGATACTACCTGTTCTTTGACCGCTACTATTCTCCCAAATATATCTTCTACCTATTGCCCTATTTTATTATCGTCATAGCTGCTAGTCTTAGCTATTGTTTCGAGCATTTCTGCCAATTTGAAGATCGCCTTTTTACCAACCTCTCTCGCTTATTAATGGGCATTGCCATACTTGCAGTATTCAATCCCCTCACTATTAAAAACAGCATTATCAATCCACCGCTTACTCAAAATAAAGCACTAGCAACCACTGGATTGGTACACCATGATAAAACACAAGCAACAAGTGTCTTTCAAGATTTTAAAGACACTGATTTCAAAAATACTAAAATCATTTCCTCTGTCTACGACCAAGCACTGCTACACGAATACCCCGCCTTAGATACGGTGTATCGTTACAAATACAAATCAGCGGCCCGATTTCGAGAAGTAGACTCCATTATGAATGCCAACCCCAACGGTTGGATGATCCTCGACTCTCATCGTAATGGAATCTGGCGAAAAGGCTTCCCAAAAGAAAAAAAGTCCAAATTTACACGCGGCAACTCGATTGTAACACTCGTTTCTAATAAAAAAGAATGTCAGGTATATCGCTGGAAAACAATTATTACCTCCAAAGCCACTAGCAAACGAATTCCCGATTCAATTTTATATAAAACCAACTACGTCGTAGACCTCAATAAACCATTCGCTCTCTCCTTTTGGGTCAAAACAAGGTCAGAAAAACCAGGTGACCCCTTCCTATTAGGGCAACTCAGCGAGAATGGTCTAATTTTCGAGCAAAGTAGTCAAGGTCGATTCAGAGTTAATCATGGAGCCGATCTCAAAACACTTAGCGCAGAAACACCTTCTCTCAATGACGGATTTTGGCATCATGTCATCTTCTACCAATTTGGTGGAGCCAAAGGGTCTATCTATGGGTTTTATATAGATGGCGAAAAAGATGCTTTCGACAAACTACCTGTTCATAAAACCGCCGAAAAACCCATTTATATCAATAACGCCTTCAATGGGCAGCTAAAAGACATGCGTCTTTACTACAATATGCTCAATGAAGATGAAATAAAAAACATATTCAATCAAGGCATACAAGCAACAGGAGAGACTATAAAATCTGATTTGATTTTTACTGCCATTCCTACTAGCGACCAATAACTTGATCATTATTTTGGGCGTGTCCCTCACTTCGTATATTTTTGTCGCCCGTTCATGCATCTATGCATAAACTTAGACGAACAAAAATATACGAAATGAGGGTCGGGCTATCCACTTGTAGTTGCCTCATAGGCAGCAAGTTCGGCTAATGCGCTGGCAGTGTCTTCCGTTGTCAGCCCTGCCAGCACAAGCCGCTCTAGCTACCCATTTTGGCAAGCTACCGCTACTATCCCTCACGCAAAAACGATGCTTGGATCACTCATTCGCTCATTTACTTATTCGCTCATTCACTCATTAATATGCGCATCCTCTTTCTCAACTACGAATTCCCTCCCCTCGGAGGCGGAGCTAGTCCCATCAGCTTCGAAATTGCCCAACGTTATGTAGGATTGGGGCATCGCGTAGATGTTGTCACAATGGGATTTAAGGAACTACCCGATGTAGAAGTAGTAGAAGGCATCAATATCTTTCGAATTCCTTGTATTAGAGCTAAAAAAGAAATCTGCCACCCACACGAAATGGTGACATTCGTTTATAATACGATTAAATTCCTCAAGCGACATCTGCAAAACTACAAGTATGATGTATGTCACAATCACTTTGTCATTCCCACAGGCTTAGTAGCCAAATGGGTGTATAGTAATTTTGGCATTCCTTACATCATCACCAGTCATGGAAGTGATATTCCAGGCTATAATAATGATCGGTTCTTATTTTTACACCGATTTACAAAACCCATTCTCAACTATATCCTCAAGGATTCATCTGGCAATTTTTCAGGCTCGCAATACTTAGCCAATCTTGCCAATACGAATATCGCTCCACCTATTCCTTACCAAGTCATTCGAGAAGGTTTTTATAGCAATCAATTTCAACCCGCTCCTAAAGACAAAATCATCCTATCCACTGGACGATTATTACCCCGAAAAGGCTTTCAATATCTCATCAAAGCCGTTTCCCATCGAGATATTGGCTATGAAGTACATATCTGCGGAGATGGCCCTATGATGGATGAACTTCAAAAACTAGCTACCACCTCCAAAACAAAAATCGTATTGCATGGCTGGCTCAACAATAAATCAGAAAAATATAAAAACCTCCTAGAAAAGGCAGCAATCTACTCATTAGTTTCTGCAAAAGAAAATGCAAGTAAATCGCTTTTAGAAGCCATGAGTGCTGGCTGTGCAGTCATTACCTCCAATATTGCAGGCTGCCCTGAATCAGTTAGTGACGCAGGAATCACAATTCCTCCAGAAAATGAGTTAATTTTGCAGGAAACCATTGAAGACTTGGTGGCTAACGATCATAAAATCACCGAATTAGGCGAAAAAGGCCGCCAACGTATTCTTCAAGTATATAACTGGGATACCTTAATCAAACAATATGAAAATGTTCTAGCACAAGTCATTTCAAAAAAACAGAAAAATCCCATAACTGTAACTGTATAATTAAATGACACCCCAATCAATAAAAACACAAGCTATGTCCACCAAAAGAGTATTAATTACTGGAGCAGCAGGTTTTTTAGGCTCACATCTCTGCGATCGCTTTCTTGACGAGGGCTACGAAGTTATCGGAATGGATAACCTACTGACGGGTAGGCTTAAAAATATCGAACACCTGTTCCCACTAAAGGACTTCCAATTCTATCATCACGATGTGTCAAAATTCGTGCATGTACCAGGTTCCTTAGATTACATTCTGCACTTTGCCTCGCCAGCTAGTCCAATTGACTACCTCAAAATGCCCATCCAAACTATGAAGGTAGGCTCTTTGGGTACGCATAATTTATTAGGCCTAGCCAAAGCAAAAAACGCGCGTATCCTTATTGCTTCCACTTCAGAGGTATATGGTGATCCAACGATCCATCCACAGCATGAAGAGTATTGGGGAAATGTAAACCCTATCGGCCCGCGAGGGGTGTACGACGAGGCCAAACGTTTCCAAGAAGCCTTAACGATGGCCTATCACAATTTTCATGGTTTAGAAACGCGTATTGTCCGCATTTTTAATACCTATGGCCCTCGAATGCGCCTCAATGATGGACGTGCCTTACCCACCTTCTTACGTCAAGCCATTGAAGGGAATGACCTTACCGTATTTGGCGATGGGTCACAAACCCGTTCTTTCTGCTACGTAAGTGACCTCGTGGAAGGTATTTATCGTCTATTAATGAGTGATTATCATTTACCTGTTAATATCGGCAATCCTGAAGAAATTACTATTCGCGAGTTTGCTGAAGAGATTATTGCCCTAACAGGTTGTGATCAAAAGGTCATTTATGAGCCGCTACCCAAAGATGATCCTAAGAAACGACAACCAGATATTACTAAAGCCAAAAACATCTTAAATTGGTCGCCAACAATAGGACGTAAAGAAGGTTTGAGTACTACGTATGCGTATTTTAAGCAAGAAATTGAAGCGGGAAGTTTGATACATTAACGATAGACGATTAACGTTTAATCGTTAATCGTTCCATCGTCAGACGTTAATCGTTCAACCGTCTACCGCGTGAGGGATAGTAGCGGTAGCTTGGTGAAATAGAAAAGTAGTGAGGCACGCCTAGCAGGGCTGACAGCGGAAGACACTGCTAGGCGTAGTCGCCGAACACTTTTTCTATGAACCAACTACAAGCGGATAGCCCGCCCCCCTTTTTGCCAATCAACCTGACAGGTTGGTTGGCAAAAAGGGGGACACGCCCATAAAATATCTACACATTATCGAATAAGCTCTCTTTTGTTGGACTAAAAAATGGAAGTATGAATGTTCTACACATTATTGATACGATGAGCTTGGGAGGTGCGCAAACGATTATTAAAGCTGTATTTGAAAAGCTGAAGGATGACCCGCGTTTGTATCTGTTTGCCCTTCGCAAAAAAGACATCACGATTGAGGTAGATCACCCGAATATTTTTGTGTTTGATTCGACTGCCAAGTATTCTTTTGCTCCACTCAAAGCAATGGCAACTTTGATTCGAGAAAAGCATATTACGGTATTGCACTGTCACCTATTTCGCTCTGAGATATTTGGGTATTTGTTGAAAAAATTCTATTTCCCTAATATCAAACTCATTTTTCATGAGCATGGGCAAATTGTAGGAAGTGACTTGAATAGTAAGGTGGAAGATGCCGCTTATGTGGGTTTCAAAAAAGTATCGAAAGGAACAGCCGATTTGGGAATTGCTGTATCTAATGCTATGAAAGAGCATTTGGTACGACGGGCAAGTATTCCTGAAAACAATATTACGACCTTATATAACTTCGTAGACCTACACAAGTTTAAGCCCCAAGATATGCTACCTCATAAAGGGGAATATCGAGAAAAATTAAATATCACTGATACTGATTTTGTAGTAGGTTTTGCAGGGCGTATCATTCGTCGAAAGGGCTGGCGTACCTTTATTGAGGCGGCTCGTATTGCTACAATAGATAATCCGCATATTCATTTTTTGATTGCTGGTAATGGTGCTGATCGGGAGGATATGTTGGCGATGATTGAAGCATATCAACTAAGTAAGCAAGTGCATTATTTGGGTTATGTCAATAACATGTTGGCTTTTTATGCTGCCTTGGATTGCTTTGCCATGCCTTCGCATTTTGAAGGCTTACCCATGACCCAACTCGAAGTAATGGCTTTAGGGGTTCCGCTTATTACTGCCGATGGGCCTGGTATGGATGAAATTCCACAGGATGGAAGTGATGCCTTGTATATGGAAATGAAAAACCCTGAAGATTTAGCGGCAAAAATCAAGCAATTGGCACAAGAACCTCAATTGCGTACTTTTCTTTGTGATAATGCAATGCAAACGGTACAGGAACATAGTTTGGATAATTATGTAAAATCGCTTTATCATATCTACGAGACACTGAATTAAGATTTGACTCCTTTCATGGCGCAACAACCCTCTTTCCAACTCGACTTTGTAGGTATTGGAGCCCCTAAAGCAGGCACCACACAGGTAGCGAATATCTTAGCTGCCCACCCACAGCTATGTCTTTCTGAACCTAAAGAGATTCATTATTTTAATGAGGCGAGTGCCTATATCCACCCGAAAACGAATAAAAACCACTCGAAGGATACTACTTGGTATGCAAAGCATTTTGCCCATTGTGCCGTAGATAGCTTAAAGGGCGAGTTTTCGACAGGTTATATGTATTGTGAACAAGCAGCCAAGCATATTCACACCTTTAACCCAAAAATAAAAGTCATTGCCTGTTTACGTCATCCTGCCGAGCGTGCTTATTCGCAGTATGTGATGTTTCGTTATTATTTTAAGAAAGAAAACCGCCCTTTTGATGAGGTGGTACAAACGCAATCAGAGTTTATAGATAAGAGTAAATATTATCAACAACTAAAACGCTATTTCGACCTATTTGATAGATCGCAAATACTGATTTTGACACTTGATGAGATCAAACAATCACCTAGAGATACGGCTCATAAATTATATCATTTTCTGGGAGTAGATGCGACTTTTATTCCACCTAATATTTTAGAACGTGCCAATGCAGCTAAAGCTATTAAGTTGCCTTTCGTATCTTGGGCAATGGGTGTATTTTCGTCGGTAATGGTGAGTTTGGGTTTATCGAAGGTGGTCAACTACCTGAAAGAGAAGGGGCTAAAAAAATGGGTGATTCGCATGAATAGTCAACAAATGGATTATCCGCCTATGTCGGCAGCAAGTAGGGCTTATATTTTAGATCAGGTACAAGCAGATACGGAGCAATTAGAACAACTTTTAGGGAGCGATTTTTCACATTGGAAAGTGTAGTGGCCTATGATTCACCAACAAGCAAATTTTCGCCTGGATTTTATTGGAATTGGAGCAGCTAAATCTGGTACTACTTGGCTGGCTGACAACTTACGTCAACATCCTCAAATTTTTATTCCAGCATTAAAGGAGTTGGTTTATTTTAACCAGCATTTGAGCCGCATGCCAGGCGTTGAGAATCCGAATTATCGACAAGCTTTATCGTGGTATCATGATTTTTTTAGTGATACTAAAGAGGGTTTGGTGAATGGAGAAATCTCTGTAGAATATTTGATTAATGAAAATGCAGCAACAGCTATTTATCAGTATAATCCTGATGTTAAAATACTAGTCGTATTGCGCTACCCGCCCAAGCAATTACACTCTTTGTATTTGTATTTGGTACAACGAGGGGTGATTAATTATGCGACCTTTGAAAAGGCAATCGACAAACGTCCTGATTTATTTTTGCAATATCATTACTATCGACATCTCCTACCTTACTTCCAAACCTTTCCTAAAGCACAAATAAAGGTGCTTTTGTTTGATGATTTAAAGAAAGACAACAAGGTTTTTCTAAAAGAAACATTAGACTTTTTAGGAGTAACGGAATATTACCCTGCCAGTCTTGATGAGCGTTCTAACGAAACAAAAGAGCCACGAATGAAGTGGCTAAATCACCTAATTCAGAATACACGTCAAGGTATTACTAAATATCGTTTAGAATGGGTTATTCCTCTTTTGCGTTATACAGGCATTTTGCCATTGGGTATGCTAATCCGTGACCGTTTAAATGTAAAGAAAATGGGTAGCAAACCCCAACTACTTCCAGAAACAGAACAACAGTTAAAAGCGCACTATCGGGCAGATATAGAAAAGTTGGAAGAGTTGATTGAACGAGATCTATCAGCCTGGAAATAAATACAGCTATTCAGGCATTTCCTTTTTCGCCTTTTCTTCTTTCTTCTTCTGCTTTGCCTTCCGTTTCCGTTCTGCCTGTTTCCGTTCTGCGGTATTCCACTCATTATTATACTGTGCCTTTTTTACCTCCTCAAAAGGCAATACATTCGACTTTCTTGCAAAATCGTCGTAAGCCCTTTTCAATTTCTTGACAATCTTTTCCTTATGTGGTGCGACATTACTCTTTTCAGTACCATCTACCTTCAAATTAAAGAGATAATCCACTCCATTTTCATCATTATACCATTTCCACTCCTCCTCAAAAATAACTGCCTGCTGTCCGTATAAATCCCAAAAAAGGAATTTTCGATCTAACTTTTCTTTTTCATTCTGAAATAGTGGTAGTAAACTTTTTCCGACAGGCTTAATCGTTTTTGAGAAGTCATTATTCATCTTATATTCAATCCCTGTCACGTCCAAACAAGTGGGTAAAATATCTATCACATGACCAGCCCCATTAACAATGCTTCCCTTTTTATGAGTTAGTCCATCGGGCCAATGAACAATCATCGGTGACTTAATACCTCCTTCACGAAGACTTGTTTTTACACCATGAAAAGGAACATTGAAAATATCGGCACGTCCATGTCCATCTGCTCCATTATCCGAAAAATAAATAATAATGGTATTATCCAACTCTCCCATTTCGCGAAGTTGCTGTACCACACGTCCTACATTCTTATCTACTACTTCCATCATAGCTGCATGAGTGGCAAGTTTAAGGGTTAGCTCCTTACGATTTTCATGCTTGGCAAAACGCCCTGACTTGAACAAGGTAGAAACAAACTCATTATTAATTTCCCAACTGTCATCTATCAAACCAAGCCGCTTCAGATTTTCAAAACGTTGTTGGCGTACTTGCATCATTTCTTCTGGAGAATTGTATATACCTATATATTTATCCACTAATGGTTTACTGGCTTCTAAAGGATTATGTGGTGCCGTAAAAGGCATATACAAAAAGAAAGGCTTATCGTCTTTTGTACGCACTTCTTTTACAAAATCAAGGGCAAAATCAGTAAAAGCATCAGAGCTATAAAATAGATTGGGGTGTTTTGTTGTATTATATCGTGCTTTCCCTTCATAATAAGGACGCGTATCCCATCCTTTCCAATGTCCACTGCTGCCATGTATCAAGCCAAAGAAATAATCAAATCCTCTTGCTAAAGGCCATTTTGCCTGTTCAGTAGGTCGCGGATTAAAAGGTGCTTTATAACTAATGGGGTCTGTTTGCTCTCCTCCCAAATGCCATTTCCCCGACATCATCGTATGGTACCCTCCACGCTTCAATAATTCTGCTAAGGTCGGATAATTAGCATCTAAATAACCTTTATAACCTTGTAAATTGGTTTCACTCTGTACCCGACACAAATCGCCCGCCCCAACAGTCGTAGGATACTGCCCTGTTAACAAGGCCGCTCTAGTAGGGCTACACTTACCATAGTTATAAAAGTTTTTAAACCTTACACCATTATAGGCCAATGAATCTAAGTGAGGAGTCGAAATTTCGCCTCCATAACATCCTAAATCAGAATAGCCCGAATCATCTGTTACAATTACCACCACATTGGGTTGCTTCTTCGACTTACATGCAGAGAGTGAGCTAAACATACAAGACAAAACAAGTAATAACAGAAAATAGAATACGAGAGTTGAATTTTTACATACATGCATAGTAACTATTATTTATACCGTTAAAAGTACGGTTTTTCAAATTACAACTTAGTAATCTCTTCGTTAAAATTATCTAAACTCCAATCAAAATAGGCAAGATTCATTTTTTTTTAGTACCTTAATTTTCTTTTTTGCAAAATCCTCTCACCATGTCAATATTAATTAAAAATGGACACATCGTCACCGCTGCCGAAAACTTCATTGGTGACGTTTATATAGAAGCAGACCAAATCGCAGCTATTGGAAAAAACCTTTCTTATCAAGCTGATCAAGTCATTGACGCAACTGGAAAACTCATTTTTCCAGGAGGTATTGACCCACATGTTCACCTAGATATGCCTTTTATGGGTACCTCTTCTAGTGATGATTACAGTACTGGTACCCTTGCTGCCCTTCATGGAGGCACCACAATGGTCATTGACTTCATCCTTCAAACACAGGGAGATACCTTACATAATGCGCTACACACTTGGCAAGGAAAATCAGCAGGAAAGGCTTATGGCGATTACTCCTACCACATGGCAGTCACCGACTTCAACGAAAATACCCGCCAAGAAGTCATTCAAATGATTCATGAAGAGGGCATTACCTCCTTCAAAACCTTTATGGCCTACAAAGGTGCCTTGATGATAGACGATGGGCAAATGGTAGACTTGATGCAAACAGTACGAGATAATGGGGGCTTGGTAACAGTGCATGCTACCAATGGAGATATGATTGATAAACTAATCGCCAAACATCGGGCCGAAGGGAAATTATCCCCACTTTACCACTATCTTTCTCAACCCGAAATTACCGAATCAGAAGCTTCTGCCCGCTTTTCGGATATGACCTTTTATACAGACTGCCCCGGTTATATTGTACACATGACCTGTGAAGGTGCCTTAAATGCTGTACGCGAAGCAACTAAACGCAACCAACGCGTATTTGTAGAAACCTGCATCCAATACCTCATCTTGGACGCCTCTCTATACGAAAAAGATTTTGACGGTGCCAAATGGGTTATGAGTCCACCACTGCGTGAAAAGAAAGATCAAGCATCACTATGGGCCGGAATCAATCAAGGATTAGTAAACGTAGTAGGTACCGATCACTGTCCCTTTATGTGGGAGCAAAAGCTGATGGGTAAAGATGACTTCTCTAAAATTCCTAATGGACATCCTGCCATTGAACATCGTATGGAACTACTCTACTCAGAAGGAGTAGACAAAGGAAAAATTAGCCTCAATAAATTTGTAGAGGTTTCATCAACCAATGCCGCTAAAATATTCGGCATGTATCCTAAAAAAGGAACACTCGCCATCGGATCAGATGCTGATATTGTCATTTTCGATCCTAATAAAAAACATACCCTCTCTGTTGATACCCACCACATGAATGTTGATTACTCCGCCTACGAAGGTTGGGAGGTAACTGGCAAAACAGAAACCGTTATCCTTCGCGGAAAAGTAGCCATTGATAAAGGAGAAGTGCATATTGAAAAAGGCTATGGCCAATTTGTAAAACGCGGAGCCACCTCTGTCACTGCTTAAAAATTAAACACAAAACACTACGAATATGCCACGAATGATAAAATCAGGGCTGATACAAATGAGTCTGCCCATTAGTGAAGGAGAAGGCACCATCGAAGAAATTAAAAAAGCGATGGTTGACAAACACCTTCCAATGATTGAAGAAGCTGGAAAAAAAGGAGTTCAAATTCTTTGTTTACAAGAAATTTTCAATACTCCTTATTTTTGTCCAGGCCAAGACAAAGCTTGGTATGAATCAGCCGAAACAGTGCCAGGTCCTACGGTCGAACAAATGCAAGAATACGCCAAGAAATACCAAATGGTTATTGTCGTTCCTATCTACGAAAAAGAACAAGCAGGCGTATTATACAATACCGCAGCAGTCATTGATGCTGATGGTTCTTATCTTGGTAAATACCGCAAAAACCATATCCCACACACCACTGGTTTCTGGGAAAAATTCTTTTTCAAACCTGGCAATCTAGGCTATCCTGTTTTCCAAACAAAATATGCGAAAGTAGGCGTCTATATTTGTTATGATCGCCATTTCCCTGACGGAGCTAGAGCTTTAGGACTAAATGGAGCAGAAATTGTGTACAATCCATCTGCCACAGTAGCAGGTTTATCACAATACCTTTGGAAACTCGAACAACCTGCACATGCCGTTGCGAATGGTTACTTTATGGGATGTATCAACCGAGTAGGAGAAGAAAAACCCTGGGGATTAGGACGCTTTTATGGCACCTCTTATTTTGTTGATCCACGCGGACAAATCATCGCCGAAGCATCCGAATATGATGACGAATTACTCATTGCCGACTTCGACCTCGATATGATTGATGAAGTACGCTCTACTTGGCAGTTCTTCCGTGACCGCCGCCCAGAAACTTATGGTAAATTAACCGAACTCTAATTCTATCAATATGGCTAGTTATAAACGTCCATCCAACGAACAAGAGTTTGAGCAAAATTTTGCAGCCGAATACCCCCTCATGAACGATACCCAAGCGTATTATGAGAGTTCACGCTGCCTGTTTTGCTACGATGCTCCTTGTATCAAAGCCTGCCCCACCGAAATAGATATTCCATTATTTATTCGACAAATAAATGCAGGTAACTCCATAGGAGCCGCACAAACTATTTATGATGCCAATTATATGGGCAACGCTTGTGGGAAAGTCTGTCCAACCAAAGTATTATGCGAAGGGGCCTGTGTGTATAATCACAGCGATGTGCCGCCTATTGATATTGGCCGATTGCAAAATTATGCGACCAATAAAGCCATTGAAGCAGGCAAAACATGGTTCAAACCAGGTGCCGACAATGGAAAAAAAGTAGGAATCATTGGTGCTGGCCCAGCTAGTATCGCCTGTGCTTGTGAATTGCGTCAAATGGGTTACCAAGTAGATATTTTCGAAGCGAAAAGTCACCCATCTGGACTTACTGTCTATGGAACTGCTCCCTACAAAATCACTAACGAAGAAGTACTTGACGAGGTAGCTTGGTTACAAAAGCAATTAGACTTTTCCATTCACTACCAACAACCTATTGCTTCACAAGCTGATCTCGAAAAATTAAGTGCCGATTATGATGCGGTATTTATTGGTATTGGCTTAGGAAAAACGCGTCAACTCTCTATTGCAGGAACTGATAAAGGTAACTGCCTCGGAGCCGTCGAATTTGTAGAGCAATTACGCATGAATCACCACGACACAACTGTCGGAAACCAAGTAATTGTACTCGGTGGTGGCAATACCGCTATGGATGCTGCTTCTGAAGCTGCCCGTATGGGTGCCGATCAAGTAACGCTTGCTTATCGTCGTAGTCAAGCCGATATGGGTGCCTACTATTTCGAGTTCGATTTAGCCAAAAAAGCAGGCGTTACAGGGCTGTTCAATGCTTCGCCTATCGCTATTTTAGGTACTGATAAAGTCGAAGCTGTTCAATTCGTCCGTACCGAAAGTAAAGATGGTAAATTGCAAGCTATCGAAGGTTCCGAATTCACGCTTCCTTGTGACATGGTTTTACTTGCCACTGGCCAAGAGAAACAAAGTTCTTTCCTATCCCAAATCGAAGGACTAAACCTTGATGCCAAAGGACGCGTACAGGTAAACGAACACTATCAAACCACTCATCCACAATTTTTTGCAGGTGGTGATTGTGTAAACGGTGGAGCAGAGGTCGTAAATGCCGC